>CAXSHC010000105.1:2359-7794 GCA_964236745.1 uncultured Acetobacteraceae bacterium | reverse complement strand
GATGGCGGTGGTCGGCAAAGACCTGACGAAAGCGTTCTACGGCGATAAGTCCCGCCGGGCGTACTACACCGGCTGCTCGACGGGCGGCCAGGAAGGCCTGATCGAGGCCGAGCTGTATCCGGCGGATTTCGACGGCATCCTCGCGGGCGCGCCCGTGGTCAACCGCACGCATCTGCACACGGCGTTCCTGTGGGACTACCGGGCCGCCAACGCCGAGCCGGGGCACAAGCTCTCGCCGGAGAAGCTCTCGCTCCTGCACAGTGCGGTTCTCGCCGCGTGTGGCCCGGAGAAGGAAGCCGCATCCGATCATTTCATGGGCGATCCGTCACGCTGCGCGTTCAATCCGGCAACGCTGGCCTGCCACGGCACGGACTCCCCCGATTGCCTGACCGGAGGCGAAGTCGCGACCGCCGCCGCGTTCTTCGAAGGCCCGAAAGATCCCCGCACCGGCCAGTTGATCTATCGCGGCTGGCCGGTGGGAAGCGAGCTCGGCTGGCTGAACTGGTCCTTCCTTGAAACGCCGGTCACGCCGACGGAGCCGGCCTTCGATGGCCTCTTCAAGTGGGTGAAAGGCGCGGGATGGAACTGGCGGGACTTCGACTTCGACAAGGACCAGGCGGCGGTCGACGCGGCGCTCGGACCCGACGTGAACGGAGCCACCGTCGCCGACCTGAGCGCATTCGAGCGGCGCGGCGGCAAGCTCATCCTGTTCCACGGCCTCGCCGACTCGATCGTCAACCCCTTCGCGACGATCGCCTTCTACGAGACCGCGACGCGCAAGCTCGGCTCGCCGGCGTCCACGGGGCGTTTCGCAAGGCTATTCCTGGTGCCTGGGATGGCGCATTGCAGCCGCGGCGAAGGTCCCAACGCATTCAACAGCTCGATCTATGGCGGGCCGCGGCCGCCCTCGCACGATGCCGACCACGACGTGTTCACCGCACTCACAAGCTGGGTGGAACAGGGTCGCGCGCCGGCGCGCATCATCGCCACCAAGTTCGTCGACAACGACGCGGGCAAGGGCATCGCCATGCAGCGCCCGCTGTGTCCGTATCCGCTGCAGGCGCGCTACCGGGGTGCGGGCGACGTGAACGACGCGGGCAGTTTCGCCTGCGCACCCGCGCCTTAACGACAACGCCGCGTGCGGAGGAGGCCGTCATGGGATCGTTAGGAGGACGGGTGGCACTGGTCACCGGCTCGACCAGCGGGATCGGTCTCGGCATCGCCGCCGCGCTTGCGGCCGAAGGTGCCGACATCGTCATGCACGGCCTCGGCTCGGATGCGGCGATCGAGGCGGCGCGTCGATCGATCGCGGCGGGCGGCACCCGCGTCGCGGTGTCCGGCGCCGATGTCCGCAGGCCCGCCGAGATCGCGCGGATGGTGACGGAGGCGGAAGCGGCGCTCGGACCGATCGACATCCTGGTCAACAACGCGGGGATTCAATTCACCGCCGATATCGTCGATTTTCCCGATGAGCGCTGGGACGAGGTCATCGCCATCAACCTGTCGGCGGCCTTCCACGGCATCAAGGCGGCCGCGCCCGGGATGAAAGCGCGCGGCTGGGGCCGAATCGTCAACATCGCCTCCGCGCACGGCCTGGTCGGCAGCGCGCGCAAGAGCGCCTACGTCGCCGCCAAGCACGGCTTGCTGGGGCTGACCAAGGTGGCCGCCATCGAGCTCGCCAACGACGGCGTCACCGTCAACGCGATCTGTCCGGGCTGGGTCCGCACGCCCCTGGTCGAAGCGCAGCTCGCCGATCGCGCCCAAGCGAACGGCCGCACGGTCGAAGAGGAAAGCCGGCAGCTCCTGGCCGAGAAACAGCCGATGCTGGCCTTTACGACGCCGCAGCAGATCGGCGCGCTCGCGGTCTTCCTCTGCTCCGAAAATGCCAAAACGGCGACCGGCGCGTCCATGTCGATCGACGGTGGCTGGACGGCGCTGTGAACCGCCGGCGCTGCCTGCGCGGGATTGACTGCGCCGGCGGAAACTGACAGGCCAAAGCTGATGTCCAAAGCAATAGTGAAGAACGCCCGCAGCGATGTCGGCATCGACGGATGCGGTGAAATGAGCGAGCCCGCGCTGGTTCGCGGCAAGGTCGCGATCGTCGGCACCGGCCTGGTCGGCTCCGGGTGGGCGATCGTGTTCGCGCGCGCCGGCCACCCGGTGTCGCTGTGGGATGGGACCCCCGACGCGGCCGCCCGCGCCATCGACACCATCCGGCTGCGTCTCGACGATCTCCGCTCGGCCGGGCTGGTCGAGGACGCGGCCGTGATCGGCCGCCGGATTACCGTCGCCCGCGACCTCGCCGACGCGCTCGACGGCGCGATCTATGTCCAGGAAAGCGTATGGGAGCGTGTCGACGTCAAGACGGACGTCATGCGCGCGATCGACGCGGTGATCGGACCCGAAACCTCCGTCGGCAGCTCGTCGTCCGGCCTGCCCGCCTCGCTCTACACGGAGGCGCTCCGCTGTCGCGAGCGCTGCCTGGTGGCACACCCGGTCAACCCGCCCTACCTCGCGCCGATCGTCGAGCTGGTGCCGGCACCCTGGACCGCGCCGTCCACGGTCGCGGGTGTTCGCGCCCTGATGGAGGCGGCCGGGCAGGCGCCGGTGTCCCTGACGCGCGAAGCGTCCGGCTTCCTGCTCAACCGGCTACAGGGCGTGCTGCTCATGGAGGCGTGGCGCCTAGTCGAGAGCGGCCTCGCGACGGTGGAGGATGTCGACCGCACGGTGTCGCAGGGCCTCGGCCTGCGCTGGGCCTTCATGGGTCCGTTCGAAACGATCGACCTGAACGCCCCCGGCGGCATCGCAGACTACGCCCACCGCCTCGGTGCTCTCTACCACGGTATCGCCGCCGAAACCGAGACGCATCGGCCCTGGGACGAGAGCCTGATCGCCGCGGTCGAGGCGCAACGGCGCGACATCCTGCCGCAAGCCGCGCTCGCCGAACGCAGCGCCTGGCGCGATCGCCGCCTGATGGCGCTCGCTGCGCACAAACGCGAGCAGGACGCGCGCGATGCCGAAGCCGGAAAGGAAACGCCCTAGCAGCGCGGCGGAACCGGCTGGCGCAAGGTCGCGCCTCTCGCCGGTTGCACCACCCGCCGTTGCCAATGATGCACCGGAGCATCTAAAATCCGCAGAGGCGTTTAGTTCGTCTCGCAAGCCTGTTCGATGGCGAACGGCTTGACGACCGTTACCAAGCGGCATCGAAGCCGCGTCGAAAACGCGAGGATACCAAGACATGGACCCGAAGAATGGAGAACCCCGCCGATCCGGCCGCGAATTGGTGGTGATCGCCGGTTTTTGCGCCACCGCATTGGCCGGCATCGTCGTTGCATCGCGACCCGCGCTGGCCGATACGTGCACGGATCTGGCGGTCACGCTGCCGGGCAACGGGACGATCACGAGCGCCGTCTCGGTTCCGGCCGGCAACTATCTCGCCGGCGACGGCGTGACGTATCCCAATCTTCCCGCGTTTTGTCGCGTCGATGCCACGCTGCGACCCACCCCTAAGTCCGACATCAAGATCGAGATGTGGCTCCCGTCGGACAGGAAGTTGTGGAACGGCCGGTTCGTCGGCACCGGCAACGGCGGTTACGCCGGCTCGATCGTCTACAGCGAGCTCGCCGCCACGCTGCCGCTCGGATTTGCAGTCATCAACACGGACATGGGGACCTCGCCGTCGACCGTTCTCGACGGTTTGCCGCTGATCGGTCAGCCGCAGAAGCAGGTCGATTTCGGCTACCGATCAACGCACCTGATGACGCTGGCGGGTAAGGCGATCGTCCGCGCCCTCTACAGCCAGGCTCCGGCGTACTCGTTCTTCACCGGCTGTTCGACCGGCGGCGGACAGGCGCTGCACGAAGCCGAGCAGTTCCCCGCCGATTACGACGGCATCGTCGGGGGAGACCCGACGGAAAACCGCTCCAACCTCCATGTCAGCATCCTGTGGCAATACGCGGTCACCCACCTGATTCCGAACGCGGTCATTCCGGAAAGCCTGTTGCAGACCGTCAGCAACAGCGTGGCTGCCGCCTGCGCCGTCAAGAGTGGCGGCCTGCCGACCGATCAGTTCCTGACCGATCCGCGCTCCTGCCATTGGAATCCGGCAACGTTGATCTGCAAGCCTGGCCAGACGGCGAACTGCCTGAACCCGGAGCAGGCGATCGCGCTCGACCTGATCTATGCCGGGCCGCACGATCTGCGGACGGGGCAACTGATCTTTCCAGGTGCGAACCGCGGGAGCGAGTCGGGCTCGACGTTCGACATCGCCGGGCAGGAAGGGTTGACGTTCGGCCAGACCGAGCCGACGTTTGATGGCCTGTTCTACTGGGTGTTCGGGCCGAACTGGAACTGGCAGACATTCAACTATGATAGCGACGTCACGACGCTGGACAACACGCTCGGCCCGATCGCCAACGCGAACAGCACCGACCTGTCGGCCTTCGCCTCGCACGGCGGCAGGTTCCTGATGTATCACGGCTGGGCGGACGCGCTGGTGCCATCGCAGGACGGCATCGACTACTTCCTGCGGCTCGCCGCGACACAGGGCGAAAATGCTGACGCCGGCTCGGCCGGCCTGCACCGGACCGAGAACTTCTTCCGTCTCTTCATGGCGCCCGGCATGGGCCATTGCTTCGGCGGCCCTGGGCCCAACGTGTTCGGCGGTTCCGACAATCCCGGCGGCCCGGCAGACGCGAAGCACAACGTCCTTCTCAGCCTGCAGCGCTGGGTGGAAACGGGACACGCCCCGGATCGCATCATCGCCACCAAATACCCGGAGGACGATCAGACGCAGCCGCCCGCCATGACGCGGCCTCTCTGCGTGTTCCCGAAGGTCGCGCACTACGACGGCAGCGGCGACACCAACGTCGCCACCAATTTCTCCTGCGTCGACGACCACGTCACCGATAACCCGATGGCGCCGCCGAAGTACCATCAGTGAGTGGAGTTTCGGCTCCGCACGTATCGCGCGAGCAAACGACCGGCCGCCGGCGAGCGCTTCGTACTCGTCCGGTGCGCCGGTATTTTCTCCGCTGACGGCGCCAAGGAAATCCCTGAACCATGACCGTGCTGATCGCGCTCCTTGGTCTGGCCCTGCTCATCACCCTCGCCTATCGCGGGTTCAGCGTCATCGTGTTCGCCCCGCTGGCGGCGATGTTGCCGGTGCTGCTGACATCGCCGGCCGACGTGCCGACCGCGTTCACCGGCGTGTTCATGACCAAGGCGGTGGTCTTCGTCAGGCTCTACTTCCCGATCTTCCTGCTGGGCGCGCTGTTCGGTCGATTGATCGAGATGTCGGGCTTCGCCCGGTCGCTGACGATCGCCATCATCCGGTTCGTCGGGCCGCAGCGGGCGATCCTGGCCACCGTGCTGTCGTTCAACCTCGTCGGCGACGGGCTGCGCGACGCGCTGGACCCGAGGCTGCGGCGGTGAGC
>CAXSHC010000105.1:864-2349 GCA_964236745.1 uncultured Acetobacteraceae bacterium | reverse complement strand
GGCGGCGTCTCGCTGTTCGTCGTCGTGTTCGCCGTCTACCCGTTCGCGGTCGAGCTTTTTCGCGCCGCGAAAATCCCGAAGCGGCTGATGCCCGCGACCCTCGCCCTCGGCGCATTCAGCTTCACGATGGACGCGCTGCCGGGAACCCCGCAGATCCAGAACATCATTCCGACCGCTTTCTTTCACACCACCGCATACGCGGCGCCGATCCTCGGCCTGATCGGCTCCGTCTTCATCCTGGTGGTCGGCCTGGCTTACCTGCAGTGGCGCGCCGCGCGTGCCGGCAACGAAGGCTACGGTGAGAACCACCTCAACGAGCCGGAGGCCGTCAAGCAGGGCCTCGTTCCGCCCTGGCCTGTCGCGCTGCTGCCGCTGCTCGCAGTCGGGCTGCTCAACAAGTTCTTCACGGTCGAAATACCGCGCGTGTTCGGCGCCATCAACACGATCCACCTGCCGGGCCTGCCGGCGCCGGTGGTGACGGAAGTCGGCGCCTTGAAGGGGATCTGGGCGCTGGAGGGCGCGCTTCTTGTGGGCGTCCTGTTGACGATCGCGCTCGGCTTCCGGGGCATACGCGGCCGTTTCAACGAGGGCACTCGCCCGGCGATCGCCGGCGCGCTGCTGGCGACGCTGAACACGGCATCCGAGTTCGGCTTCGGTGCGGTGATCGCCTCCCTGCCGGGCTTCATCGTCGCGCGCGACGCTCTCGGTATCACGCCGCACCCGCTCCTCAAGGCAGCGATCGCCACCACGACCCTGGCCGGCATCACCGGTTCGGCCTCCGGCGGCCTCAGCATCGCGCTTGCCGCCCTGGGACACCAGTTCGCCGCCGCGTCGACCGCCGCCGGCATCCCGCTCCAGGTCATGCACCGCGTCACCGCGATGGCAAGCGGCGGCATGGACACGCTGCCGCACAACGGTGCTGTTATCACCGTGCTCTCGGTGTGCGGCCTCACCCACCGCCAATCGTATGGCGACATCTTCGTCATGGCCATCATCAAGACGCTGGCGGTGTTCGTGATCATCGGCGTTTACGACGCGACCGGCATCGTCTAAGCGAACCGAGGCGCGCGAGATGTTCGAGGCGTCGAGTGGGATCTTTGCCATGCGGCAGCGACTTGCGACGGGGCACCGCGCGCATCGGAGTACGGCGGCAGGCCTCGCCGGGACATACTCCGAATGACGCCATCCGTCGTGATCGTCGCCGCTGCCCGCGCGGCCGTCGGCAGCTTCAACGGCCAGTTCGCCAACACGTCGGCCCATGTGCTCGGTGCCGCGGCGATCGCGGGAGCGCTGGGGCGGTCCGGACTGTCGCCGGACGAGGTGGACGAGGTCATCCTCGGTCAGGTCCTGACGGCCGGACAGGGCCAGAACCCGGCACGGCAGGCGGCGATGCGAGCGGGCCTGCCGAAAGAGACGACCGCCTGGGGCATCAACCAGGTGTGCGGATCGGGATTGCGCGCGGTCGCCCTCGGCGCGCAGCAGATC
>CAXSHC010000105.1:0-854 GCA_964236745.1 uncultured Acetobacteraceae bacterium | reverse complement strand
TGGCGACGCCCGCATCGTGATCGCGGGCGGCCAGGAGAACATGTTGCTCGCGCCGCATGCCGCACATCTTCGTACCGGAAGGCGCATGGGCGAGCTCGCCCTCGTCGACACGATGGTCGTCGACGGCCTGTGGGACGCGTTTCAGGACTACCACATGGAGTCCACGGCGGAGAACATGGCGGCGGCCTGGCACGTCGGACGCGACGAACAGGACGAGTTCGCGCTGCGTTCACAGGTCCGGGCCGGACGCGCGCAGCAGGAGGGCCGGTTCGGGGAAGAGATCGTGCCCGTGCCTGTCAAGACCAAGGCGGGCGAGCAGCTCGTAGCGACCGACGAGCATCCGCGTCCGGAAACCACGCTCGCAGCGCTCGGCAAGTTGCGGCCGGCGTTCGCGACGGACGGCACGGTAACCGCCAGCAACGCGTCCGACATCAACGACGGGCAGCCGCGGTCGTGCTCATGACGGAGACCGAGGCGGCGCGTCGCGGTCTCGAGCCGCTGGCGCGCATCGTTGCCGCCGCGACGGCCGGCGTCGATCCCGCGGTGATGGGGACGGGACCGATCCCGGCGTCGCGCCGCGCCCTCAAAAGGTCCGGGTGGACGGTCGACACGCTTGAGCTGGTGGAAGCCAATGAAGCGTTTGTCGCGCAGGCCTGCGTCGTCAACCACGAGATGGGCTGGGATCCGGAGCTCGTCAACGTCAACGGCGGGGCGATCGCGCTCGTTCACCCGATCGGCGCGTCGGGCGCGCGCATCACCGGCAAGGCGGCGTCGCTTTTGGCCCGCCTCGGTGGGAAGCACGCCATGGCGACCATGTGCGTGGCCGGCGGCCAGGGCGTCGCCACCTTCCTGGC
>CAXSHC010000104.1:0-8872 GCA_964236745.1 uncultured Acetobacteraceae bacterium | reverse complement strand
TGAAGGGGTCGGACTGGCTCGGCGACCAGGACGCGATCGAGTACATGTGCCGCGAAGCGGTGCCTGCGGTCCAGGAGCTGGAGCATTTCGGCGTGCCGTTCTCGCGCACCGAGGACGGACGCATCTACCAGCGCCCGTTCGGCGGCCACATGTCGGACTATGGCAAGGCGCCGGTGCCGCGCGCCTGCGCCGCCGCCGACCGCACCGGGCACGCCATCCTGCACACGCTGTATCAGCAGAGCCTGAAGCACAACGCCGAGTTCTTCGTGGAATACTTCGCCCTCGACCTGATCAACGACGAGGATGGCGCCTGCCGCGGCGTCATGGCCTGGAATCTTGAGGACGGCACCATGCACCGGTTCCGCGCCAACATGGTGGTGCTGGCGACCGGCGGCTACGGCCGCGCCTACATGAGCTGCACCTCGGCCCACACCTGCACCGGCGACGGCGGCGGCATGGCGATGCGTGCCGGCATCCCGACCCAGGACATGGAGTTCGTGCAGTTCCATCCCACGGGCATCTTCCCGGCCGGGTGCCTGCTGACCGAGGGCTGCCGCGGCGAGGGCGGCTACCTGACCAACTCCGAAGGCGAGCGCTTCATGGAGCGCTACGCGCCGACCGCGAAGGACTTGGCGTCGCGCGACGTGGTGTCGCGCTCCATGACCATCGAGATCAACGAAGGGCGCGGCTGCGGTCCGAACAAGGACCACATCATGCTGCACCTAGAGCATATCGGCGCCGACCTGCTGCACGAGCGCCTGCCCGGCATCAGCGAGACCGCGCGCGTGTTCGCAGGTATCGACGTCACCCGGGAGCCGGTGCCGGTGCTGCCGACCGTGCACTACAACATGGGCGGCATTCCCACGAACTATCACGGTGAGGTGCTCCGGCCGACCGCCGCCAACCCGGACGCGGTGGTGCCCGGGCTGATGGCGGTGGGTGAGGCGGCCTGCGTGTCGGTGCACGGCGCCAACCGGCTCGGCACCAACTCGCTGCTTGACCTGGTGGTGTTCGGCCGTGCGGCGGCGCTGCGGGCGGCCGAGATCGTCAAGCCGGGCGAGACCAGTCGTCCTCTGCCCGACCGTGCCGGCGAGTTCTCGCTGGACCGGCTGGACCGGATGCGCCACGCCAACGGCTCCACCCGCGTCGCCACCATGCGCGAGGAGCTGCAGCGCACCATGCAGGCGCACGCGGCGGTGTTCCGCTCGTCCACCAGCCTGACCGAAGGGGTGGAGAAGATCGACCGGCTGTGGACCGGCCTCGCCGACGTGTCGGTGGCCGACCGCTCGCTGATCTGGAACAGCGACCTGATGGAGGCTCTCGAATACGAGAACCTCATGGCCAACGGCACCGTCACCATGGTCAGCGCGGAAGCGCGCAAGGAAAGCCGTGGCGCGCAGGCGCATGACGACTATCCCGACCGCGACGACGCCGAGTGGATGAAGCACACGGTGTCGTATCTCGGCGACAAGGGGGACGTGGACCTGTCCTACCGTCCCGTGCGGATGCAGACGCTGACCAACGAGGTGTCGGTGTTCCCGCCGAAGAAACGCGTTTACTGAGCTACCTGGGGGCTTTGCCCCTGACCCCACCAGAGGACAATCGTCCTCTGGACACCTGATTGAAGTACAGGGTTTCAAGGGCTGCGCCCTTGGCGGGTCCAGGGCAGCGCCCTGGCCTTTGAAGGGATCTTCCCATGGTCGAGTTCACGCTCCCGAAGAACAGCAAGGTCGGCCGCGGCCGCACCTTCAAGGCACCCAACGGGTCGAAGCGGATCAAGGAATTTAAGATCTACCGCTGGAGCCCGGACGACGAACAGAACCCGGTGCTCGACACCTACGAGCTCGACCTCGACCGTATGGGCCCGATGGTGCTGGACGCGCTGATCTACATCAAGAACGAGGTGGACCAGACCCTGACGTTCCGCCGCTCGTGCCGCGAAGGCATTTGCGGATCGTGCGCCATGAACATCGATGGCACCAATACACTGGCATGTCTCAAGCCGATCGAGGAGGTGCGTAAGGCGGTCAACATCTACCCGCTGCCGCACATGCCGGTGGTCAAGGATCTGGTGCCGGACCTGAGCATGGCTTACGCCCAGCTGCGCTCGATCGAGCCGTGGCTGAAGGCGGACACCAATCCGCCGCCGGACGGCGAGCGTCGGCAGAGCATGGAGGAGCGCTCCAAGCTGGACGGCATGTGGGAATGCATCCTGTGCTTCTGCTGCACTACCTCCTGCCCCAGCTACTGGTGGCGACAAGTACCTGGGCCCGGCGACGCTGCTCGCGGCCTATCGCTGGATCGCTGATTCGCGTGACGAGTACACCGGCGAGCGTCTGGACGCGCTGGAGGACCCGCTCAAGCTGTATGCCTGCCGCACCATCATGAACTGCACCCAGACCTGCCCCAAAGGGCTGAACCCCGCGGAAGCGATCGGCAAGATCAAGCAGTTGCAGCTGGAACGGAAAGGCTAGAAACAGCGACGTCTGGCGCCCGGTGTTCGACCAGCCCCTCGACACCGAGCCGGCCCGCCGAGCCGCTTGGCGCGACAGCCTGCTGGTCGACCACGGCGTGTTCCGCCTGGTCTGGACCAACGCGGCGACGGTGGTGCCGGGCAAGGTGTATCGCGCCAACCATCCCGCTCCGTTCCGGCTCGCCAGCCTGGTGCGGCGCTTTGGGGTGCATACGCTGGTGAACTTGCGCGGCCATCGTCGATGCGGCTCCGACGCGTTGTCGCGCGAAGCGGCAGACCGGTTGGGGCTTATGCACGTGGACATGGCGTTCGAAAGCCGGGGGGCTCCGCACCGGGAACGGATCCTACGCTTCGCTGGGTTCTACCGCGAACTGAGATTCCCGATGCTGATGCATTGCAAGTCGGGCGCAGATCGTGCGGGACTCGCGTCCGGGCTGGTGGTGCTGTTCGAGGGAGGCACCGCCACGGACGCCTTGCGACAACTGTCCTGGCGCTACGGGCACTTCAACCGGTCACGCACGGGCATTCTGGATGCCTTCTTCCTGCGCTACCGTGCGGAGGCGGAGGGTCGGCTGCCGTTCCTGGACTGGGTGCGCGACGAGTATGACGAAGCTGTGCTGAAGCGCGACTTCACTGCGGGACGCCTGTCGAGCTTCGTCACAGATCGGGTTCTGCGGCGGGAATAACCGGCTAGATCAGCCGGCTATGCGCTCCGGGCCCATGGACTTGATCAGGTCGAGCACCCTCTTGCGCACGGGCTGCTCGCTGATCTTGTAATAGGCACGCACCAGTTCGACGGTTTCCCTACGGCTGAACAGGTCGTCCGGCGCACCGAAGCCTTCCTGCGCCTCGGCAAAGCCGCCGGCTTGTGGCATCGGCATGCGCGTGCCGCCGCCGGTACCATAGGAGGTGGGCATGTCGTCGAAGAAGAAGCTCACCGGCACGTCGAGCACGCGCGACAAGTCGAACAAGCGGGAGGCACCGACGCGATTGGCGCCGCGCTCATACTTCTGCACCTGCTGAAACGTCAGGCCGAGCGCGTCGCCAAGGCGTTCCTGCGACATCTGCAGCAGGGTACGACGCAAACGGATCCGGCCGCCGACATGGACGTCGATCGGGCTGGGGCGCGACTCGCGTTCGACCGGTACGGCGTCGGTGGACATCTTCATTTCGTCATTTCCGTCCAGCCTTTTGGCGGTGGCCTGCTTCACCATCAACACGTTCTCTTTTTCGATGTAAATTAGCTAGGAGCACAACCCTTAATTGTCAACAACCGGCCGCGCACTTCCTTCTGCCTCGTACAGTTGAAAAACACCAGCTTAACTAGCCGTGTCTCAAAATTTATCCGCGATTTCGCCACGGAATCAACGCAATCAGGGCGAGCAGGACGCATAACGAGATCGGTAACGGCAGGCCGATACGCGCGAAGATGGTAGGCGGGAACGGACCCGGAAGCGCCACCACCAGCGTCCCAGCGATCCCCCAGCCGAGTCGCCCAAGCGCGTGCCCTGAGGCGTCGAAGGCAGCGGAGATGCCGGTGTTGGCAGCACGCGCCAAGGGCAGCCCTTCCTCGACCGCACGCATGCGCGCGGTATCGAGGTGCTGGCGGGGCCCGGCGGTGTTGCCGTACCAGGCGTCGTTGGTGATGTTCAGCAGCCAGGCCGGGCGGTCGCCGCGCCGCACCACTGCGCCGGGAAAGATCACCTCGTAGCAGATCAGCGGCCCGAACGGCGCTAACCCCGGGAGGTGCAGCGTACGCGGTCCCGGACCGGCGGCGAAGCCTCCGCCCGGCACCAGCTGGAGCGGCAGGAACGGCGGCTGGTATTCGCCGAACGGCACCAGATGCGCCTTGTCATAGTATGCGGCGATGCGGGCGTCGGGCAGCACCGCGAGCAGGCTGTTGCGCGGACGGCCCTGCGCATCGAAGCGGACGCTGCCGATCAGCCCCGCTGCCGCATCGGGCACGGCGTTCATCAGCACCTCGCGCGCCACCGGCTCGCGGTCCAGCAGCCCGGGAAAGGCACTTTCCGGCCACGCGAACACGATCGGTCGCCGCCCGTCCCCGCCACGCGCGGCCTCGGCTGCGCGCTCCGACGCCGCTTGCGCCACGCCGCGCCGGGTCAACTCCAGGTAGTTGTGGAAGATCACCGATGGCTCGTTGCCGTTGCGGCCCTGCTTCTCCTCCTCCGACACGTTGCCCTGTACCAGCACCACCAGGGGTCCGTTCGGCCCGGCGCGCGGCAGGGAGGCCAGGCGTGCCGCACCGGCGCCGATCCAGGCGGCGAGCAGGACGATGCCGAAGACCAGGCCGCGACGCCCCAGCAGCGGCAGGCCGGCCAGAAGCAGCGTGAGCAGGGTCAGGCCGTGCACGGAGATCCACGCGGCCGGCTGGATCATCACGTCGCCGGCCCGGCCGGGGAATTCCCACACGCTGCCCCACAGGTTCCAGGGAAAGCCCGAGAACACGAACTCTCGAACGAGGTCGGACAGCGTCCAGAAGGCGGCGAACAACGTGATCCGACGCCAACCGGGCGATGCCAGGCGCGCCAGCACGCAGGCCAGGGCGGTGAAGCAGGACAACGGGATGGCACCGCCTGGCGCTGCCAATGGCACCGCCCACCACAACTCGTCCGCACGCACCAGCACCGCGTCGGTCAGCCAGTACAACCCGGCGGTGTGCAGCCCCATGCCGAACACGAAGCCGTGGCGCAGCGCGCGCGGCCAGCGCGGGGCGTTGCCCACCAGCCGCAGCAGGGCCGGCACGGTCAGCAGCAGCACCGGCAGGAAATGCACCGGCGGAAGGGCCAATGCCGAGGCCAGTCCAAGCAGCACGGCGCGCAGGTCGGGCGGCAGCCGGTTCCAGCGCCCCCTCATCCCGGTCCGGCCCCGCGCGGCGATAAACCCGTCAGTAGATGGCTTCACGCAGCTGCCGCTCATAGTGGCGGTAGTACTTGTCGGTGATCAGGTCGGTCTTGACCACCACCGCGACGTCGGTGGTGTTGAACTGCCGGTCCACCACCGCGCCGTCGCCGATGAAGCCGCCGAGACGGAGGTAGCCCTTGATCAGCGGCGGCAGCGCCTGCTGAACGCGCCGGTGGTCGAACGAAGCGGGATCGATGCGGCGCATCTCGACATAGCGGGCGGGGACCGCACGCAGCCGAAGTGCTGGCGGGGCCAAGTGGTTGTGGTACAGGTAGGTGAGCTCGGCCTCAAGCCGGCCCGGGTCGGTGCCGGGCAGGCTGGCGCAGCCGAACATCACGTCGATGCGGTGCAGAAACACGTAGGCGGCGATGCCGCGCCACAACAGCTGCATCGCCGCGCGGCCGCGATAACTGCGGTCGATGCAGGAGCGGCCCAGCTCCAGCAGCCGGCCGGGAAAGCCGGTGATGGTGCTGATGTCGTACTCGTCGGAGGTGTAGAAGCGGCCGAGCCGGGCCGCCGCCTCGTTCTGCACCAGCCGGTAGGTGCCGATGATGCCCTTCGGCCCGGAGCTGACCGCATGGTCGATCACCAGCAGGTGATCGGCGACGTCGTCGAACATGTCCACGTCGCGCTGCATCCGTCGCACCCGGTCGTCCGGGGTGGCGCCCATCTCGTTGTAGAAGATGCGGTAGCGTAGCGCCTGCGCCGCCTCGCGCTCGGCCTCGGTGTTGGCGATGCGCACCCCGAGATGGCCGGCGCGCAGCTCGCCGAAGCCGTTCACGGTGCTACCTGCCGACAGCAGGGGGGCCGTGATCGGCTTGCTGATGGTCAACGTCCCTTCCCCGCGGGCCGGTCTTCGGTTCCGATCCCGACCGTGCCGGAACCTTGCGGCCGCCTGCGGGCGAACAGCTCCATCCGGTGCGACACGAGGTCGAAGCCGAGCCGGGTCGCGATCTGGCGCATCAGCTGCTCGTGCTCCGCATCCTCGAACTCGATCACCTTGCCGGTGTCGATGTCGATGAGGTGATAATGATGACCATGCTCGGTGGCCTCGTAGCGGGCACGGCCGCCACCGAAGTCGCGTCGCTCGAGGATGCCCTTCTCCTCCAGCAGACGCACGGTGCGGTAGACGGTGGCGACCGAGATCCGGCTGTCCAGGAGGGTGGCGCGACGATACAGCTCCTCGACGTCGGGATGATCGTCAGCTTCGGACAACACCCGGGCGATCACCCGACGCTGCCCGGTCATCTTGAGCCCGCGGTCGATGCACAGGCGCTCTATGCGCGATTCCATCGCTCCACCAGCCGTGGCCATCTCAGGCGGCGTAGCCGATCCGGGGGGAAATTGTCCAATCGGTGCCGCACCGCTGTTGCAGCACGGACACGGTGCTCAGCTCTCGTCCTGCGGCTTGCGCCCCAAGCCGATCTTCTTGGCCAGGTCGGAGCGGTGGCTGGCGTAGTTCGGCGCCACCATCGGGTAGTCCGGCGGCAGGCCCCAGCGCTGCCTGTAGGCATCCGGGGTCAGGTCGTAGGCGGTCTTCAGGTGCCGCTTCAGCATCTTCAGCTTCTTCCCGTCCTCCAGGCAGATGATGTAGTCCGGGAACACCGACTTCCTGATCGCCACCGCCGGAAGCGGCTTCTCCGCCGACGCGGGCGTACCCACTGAGCCATGCGTCAGATCCGTGAGCGCGCGGAACACCTCCCCGATCAGCACGGGCAAGGCGTCGGGCTCCACCGGGTTGTTGGACACGTGCGCCGACACGATCTGTGCCGTGAGTTCCAGCATGTCGGCTCCGTCCGCGTGGTCAGCCATGTCGTGATCCCAGTACATCAGTGTGTCATTTATAGAAAAGGCGGATGCGTTTCTGCAACGGGGACCCGGAAACGGGGCATGGATGGATCATCATGACCGACGGATCGACCACCGATCAGCTGGATATGCAGCTGGACATCACGAACGAGCTTTGCCCGATGACCTTTGTGCGCACGCGCCTGGCGCTGGATCGCCTGTCGCCCGGCCAAAGGCTGGACGTCCGGTTGCGCGGCGACGAGCCGCTGCGCAACGTGTCGAACAACGTCGTGTCGCTCGGCCACGCGCTGCTGGCGACGCGGTCGATGGCCGATGGCAGCGTGCTGGAGATCAGGCGGCGCTGAGCGGCGCCGCCAGCACCAGCGCGTCGTCACCGTCCGGGTAGTAGCGGCGACGGCGCCCGACCTCGACCAGGCCGGCCTGCGCATACAGCGCCCGGGCCGGCGCGTTGCGTGTGGCCACCTCCAGGAACAACCGGGTGGCGCCGAGGCGGGCAGCCTCCCCGCCCGCCGCACGCAGCAGCGCCAGGCCGACGCCTCGACGACGCGCCTGCGGCAGCACGCCGATCGTCAGCAACTCGGCCTCGTCCGCCGCGACCCTGGCCAGGACCAGCCCATCCGCTTCCGCCAGCGCGAAGCAACCCGGCATCGCCAGCAGCCCGGCCATGGCAGGCTCGTCCCAGCCTGCCTCGCGGGAAAAGCAGGCGGCGTGCAGAGTCGCCAGCAGCGGTGCCGCAGCAGGACCGGTGAGGATCACGCCGTATCGGCGAGGTGCCGCCCGGTTCCCGGCAACCTGGCTTCCGGCGGGTCGACGTAGAGCGGCTGCGCCGGGAGAGGCGGCAGCGCGTGGCCGCGTCGCGCCAGGGCGGCGGCGGCAACCGCGGCAGCCGTCGGCGCGAGCAGGCCGGACCGGATCGCGGCATGGTGCAGCAGGTCCGCCACCGCGTCCGACGCGTCGCCGCCAAGCAGCACCGGCCGGTCGGACAGCGGAAGCGCGTCCAGGAAGACGGCCTGCACCGCCATACCGTCGTCCGGCCGCTCGATGAACACGCGACCCCGCCTCGCCTGGCTGACGCACCAGAACCGGTCGCCGTTGGCAGCCGCGCGAAGCCCGGGCGCCAGCGCCTCGCCGACCGTGACGCCGACCAGCTCGGCCCGTCCGCCCAACGCCAGCCCGTGCGCCAGCGCCAGCGTGGCGCGCAGTCCGGTGAAGCTGCCCGGCCCCACCACCACGGCGAGAAGGTCCAGGCTCGACACCGGCCAGCGCAGCGCGTCAAGCGATCGTTGCAGCAGGAGCGGCAGGACGGCGCCGTCGCGACCGGGCTGGATGGCCTCGAAAGCGGTGCGGAGCGTGCCGTGCTCCAGCTCAAGCAACCCGATCCCGATGCCCGTGGCAGCGGACGCTCCGTTGAGCGCCAGGATGCGCATCAAAGCAGCATGCAGGCTTCATCGAAGGTCAGGCGCGGCGCGCGCGGCTGGTCGGGGCCGCCGGACGCATAGCCGAGGTTGACCAGGAAATTGGAACGCCAGCCGCTGCCGGCCAGGAAGATGTCGTCCACCATGCCGCCGTCGAAGCCAGACATCGGCCACACGTCCAGCCCGAGCGCGCGGGCGGCCAGGATCAGGTAGCCGACTTGCAGGGAAGCGTTGCGAAACGCGATATCCTCCG
>CAXSHC010000103.1:4222-8928 GCA_964236745.1 uncultured Acetobacteraceae bacterium | reverse complement strand
GCCGTTCTCGCCCGCGAAGCGCAGCACCAGGCGGCGCGAAGCGGCAACGGCGCGCAGCCGGGCGAGCGTGTCCGGCTCCATGTCGGCGTTGGCGGCGGCGAGTGCCCCTTCGGGCAGCAGCTCGGAGAACAAGCGCAGCTTGGCGTCGCGGTAGGCGTCCAGGGTGCCGTGGTAGTCGAGGTGGTCGCGGGACAGGTTGCTGAAGCCGGCCGCGGACAGCTGCACGCCGTCGAGGCGGAACTGGTGCAGGCCGTGCGAGCTGGCCTCGATGGCGCAGGCGCGTACGCCGCCCGCCGCGAGCCCGGACAGGATCGCGGCCAGGGCCACGCTGTCCGGCGTGGTGAGTGCTGGCGGCGACTCAGGCAGGACGACGTCGGACACGAGACCGAGCGTGCCGAGGCTGGCGGCGGGAATGCCGTCCAGGACCCAGAGCTGGCGCAGGAAGTCCG
Organism: uncultured Acetobacteraceae bacterium; assembly: GCA_964236745.1. Taxonomy (GTDB): domain Bacteria; phylum Pseudomonadota; class Alphaproteobacteria; order Acetobacterales; family Acetobacteraceae; genus Lichenicola. Next base: position 8,479 of record CAXSHC010000103.1, on the reverse strand, counting down.
CGGTGCTGGTCTTGCCGTTGGTGCCGGTGACGGCGACCATCCGGTCCGGTTGCGGCCCCGCGTGCACGGCGGCGAGTTGGGCCAGCGCGCGGCGCGGCTCGGCGGTCGTCACCAGCGGCACCGGGGCCACCCCGTCCGGCCAGAGCGTGCCGGGCGGCGCGAGCACCGCCACGGCGCCGTGCGCCACCGCGTCGGCGATGTGCCGCCGCCCGTCGCCGGTGGTGCCGGGAAGGGCGGCGAACAGGTAGCCGGGGCGGACCTTGCGGCTGTCCAGCGCGATGCCCTCGATAAACAACGCGCCGGCACCGTGGGGCACCGCGAGCAGGTCGCGGGCGAGCAGGCCGAGCGGGGCCGCCGGACTCATTCGGCGGGCTCGGTGTAGCTGACCTCGTGGCGCAGCCCGGGCGCCGACGGGCGGGCGGAAGGCTGGCCCGGCTCCGGAAGCACGGCCGGCCGCCCCGTCGCCTTCCCGGCCACCTTGGCAGCGAGCCGTGCTTCGCGCTCGGCATCGTGGGCCTGCTTCGACAGGCGGGCCTGCACGATCGGGTCGCCCGGATCGTTGCCGGGACCGAGCGCCTTGAAGCCGCCTCCGATGGGAGGCGACATCGGGATGGAAAGCGAGGCCTCGATCTGGTCGACGTTGGTGGTGACCGGGAACAGGCCCATCATCGGCGCGATGCGCGAAACGATCTTGCGCCAGGTCGGCACGGCGTTCCAGGCGGACGTGGTCCAGCCATGGGTTTCGGGCGTGGCGAGCGGGCTGTCGAGCATCACGTACACCGCGTAGTGCGGGTCATTCAGCGGAAAGATGCCGGTGAACGCGGTGACGTTGGTGTGCTTGAGGTAGCCGCCATGGGGCCCGACCTTTTCCGCGGTGCCTGTCTTGCCGCCGACGAAGTAGCCGGGGATCTCGGCCTGCTTGCCGGTGCGCTCGTCGTCGGGACCAGCCACCACCATGCGCAGCATGCGTCGCAGCAGGGAGGAGGTGTCCTCCGACAGCACGCGCGTGCCCTGCGGCACGATCTTCGGCTCGATCGCGGGATGGTCCTCGGACAAGGTGTCGGCGACAGGCTGCAGGGCGGGCTGCATGGAGGCATCGGCCTCCGGCCCGGGATCGTCGTCGCGGGCGAGCAGGGTCGGCTTGATCAGGATGCCGCCATTGGCGGTGGCGGCGGTGCCGCGCACGATGGCGAGCGGCGGCACCGCGACGCCGTGGCCGAACGCCACGGTCATCACCGCGGACAGGCCCCAGTTGCTCAGGCGCGGCAGCAGCGGGCGGGCGGCTTCCGGCAGCTCCACCGGCACGCGGTCGAAGAAGCCCATGTTGCGGAGCCAGTCCTGCTGGCGCTTGGCGCCGGCGTCCAGCGCCATGTGTGCGGCGGCCGGATTGGACGACAGCGCCAGGGCTTCCGGCATGGCGAGCCAGGGCGCGAAATGGTCGGTCTTCATGTCGGAGATGGTGAAGCGGCCGACATGGATCGGCGTGGTGGAGAAGCGGTCCCATACGTGGGCGATGCCGTCCTGCAGCACCATCGCCGCGGTCTGCAGCTTGAAGGTGGAGCCGGGTTCGTAGATGCCGGTGACGGCACGGTTGAAGCGCTGGTCGTCGGTGGCCTTGTTGTAAAGATTGCTGTCGTAGTCAGGCAGGCTGACCATGGAGATGATCTCGCCGGTGCGCACGTCCATGACGATGGCGCAGGCGCCGATCGCCTTGAAGTGCTCCTTGGCGGCTTCGAGCTCCTCGCGCACCACGCCCTGCACGCGCACGTCGAGAGACAAGCGAAGCGAAGCGTGGTCGGTGTTGAGCCGGTGGTCGAAGAAGCGCTCCACGCCGCCCACGCCGTGGTCGTCCACGTCCACCGCACCCATGATCTGTGCGGCGGTGCGGCCGAGCGGGTAGTGGCGCTTCTCGCTCGGCTCGAAGTAGATCCCGGGAATGCCGAGATCGTTGATCGCCAGCTCCTTGTCGGGCGTGATGTCGCGGACGATGTAGACGAACTGCTTCTTCGACGACAGGCGCTGGATGGTTTCGTTCAGGTCAAGCGTGGGCAGCACGGTCTTGAGCTTCGCCGCCGCGTCGGCAGGGTCGACCAGCTCGAGCGGGTTGGCGAACACCGCCGCCAACGGCAGGGAGATCGCCAGGATCTGGCCGTTCCGGTCGGTGATGGTGGCGCGGTGCACGTGCGGCAGGCCGACGTCATCGGCGTACAGGCTGTGCGGGTCGGTTTTGACCATCGGGATCTGCGGCACCTGCGGCGCGATCTGCCGCTTGGCCGGCGCCATCGGGAACAGCACGGTGGAGATGGCAAGCTTCACCGACACCGCGCCGAACAGGCAGGCGAAGCCGGCGGCGGTGGCGAGCAGGCGCACGCGCATCCGCTCCAGCGACGCACGCCGTGCGAGATCGCGCCCGGTCACGCTGACAACTGTTTCCGGCCGGCGGCCAGGTCCGATGCGATCCTCGGGCGTCACGGATCAGTTGCCGTCCGACAACGGCACCGGAGCCGGAAGCGCGGCATGGCCGCCGCTGCCAAGGGAGGAGCCGAGTGCCAAAACGTTCTGCGGCACCGCATAGCTCGCCGGGCGCGCCGGCCAGCCGGCATGCGACGGCCGCCACGCGGCGGCGGCCTCGATCTGCGGGCGGGCATAGGAGCCGGCGGCCTGCGCCATCGCCGGCCGCGTGCGCGGCTCGGCGTAGGCGGCGAGGTGGACGGGAGTGGTAGTGCGGGAGGCGGCGCGACGGGTCGCGGCAGTGCGGGCCGCGGGCATGGTTTCGGCGTCGGCGATCTGCACCTCGCGATGCGCCGAGGCCGCATGGAGGAGCGTGCTGTGCACCGCATGGGCCTGCGCCAGCCTGGACGTCCTGGACGCGACGGCGTCGACCGCGGAGTTTGCCGCATCGGTGCGGGCGATCGCTTCGCCGCCGGTGACCGGCGCCTGGGCGGGGGCCATGGCCGAAGGCGCCTGCCCGACCAGGGCGGGCGCGGTTTGCGGGGTGGCGATCGGGTGCGGCGGGATCTCGGGGCCCGGCGGGGGCAGGCGGTGGTCGAGCGCGCTCAGCTGCACGTCGGCGCCATCGCGGCCAGTTGCGGCAGGAAGCGCGTGGACAAGGCCTGCAGCCGGTCCGGCTGGTTCAACAGTGCCCATTCCGCGCGCAGCATCGCGGTGCGCTCGCGTATCTGCTGCGTGTCGGACACGATGCCGCTGATCTGCTGGTCAAGCAGGGTGGTGCGGTGCTTTTCCGAATAAAGGTAGAGGCCCGAGGCACCGGCCAGGATCGCGCAGACGCAGGTGAGGGGGCGGATCATCGGGCGGTCCCGTCAGAAGGAAGGACGTCGAGTCGTTCAAGCGCGCGAAGCCTGGCGCTGCGCGCGCGCGGATTGGTGCGGCATTCCGCATCGCCGGGACGCAGTGCCCGGTTGGCGAGCAGCCGGAAGGCGGGTGGAGCGGCGGGCTTGGCGAGGCCGCGCGGATCGTGGCGGGACGGGGCGGGGCTGCGGCCGGCCGCGTCCTGCATGAAACGCTTGACGATGCGGTCCTCGAGCGAATGGAACGACACCACCACCAGCCGGCCGCTCGGGCGCAGCAGGCGCGCCGCCTGTTCCAGACCCTGCTCGATCTGGCGCAGCTCGTCGTTGACGCGTATGCGCAGCGCCTGGAACGAACGGGTCGCGGGGTCGAGGCCGGATTTTTCCGCAGGCACCACGCGGCGGATGATGGAAGCCAGCTGCAGGGTGGTGGTGATCGGCGCTTCCGCGCGTGCGGCGACCACGGCGCGGGCGATGCGCCGGGACAAGCGCTCCTCGCCGAACTGGTAGAGTACGTCTGCGAGTTCGGCTTCGGGCAGCGTCCTCACGAGGTCGGCGGCACTTGGGCCGTCGGAGCTCATGCGCATGTCGAGCGGGCCGTCGTTGCGGAACGAGAAGCCGCGTTCCGCCTCGTCGATCTGGAACGAGGACAGGCCAAGGTCGAGTACCACGCCGTCCAGCGCCGCGACGCCGTGCGCGTCGAGCAAAGCGAGCATGTCGCCGAACCCGCCGGGAACGAGGTGCAGGCGCTGCGTGCCATGCTCGGCGTGGAGGCGCGCCGCCAGGGCGAGGCCGCGCGCGATCGCCTGCGGATCGCGGTCGATCGCCCACAAGGTGCAGCGCGCACGAGCCAGGATCGCTGACGCATAGCCGCCGCCACCGAAAGTGCCGTCGAGATAGGTGCCGCCATCCGCTGGCTGCAGCTGTTCCAGCACCTCGCCCAGCATCA
>CAXSHC010000103.1:0-4212 GCA_964236745.1 uncultured Acetobacteraceae bacterium | reverse complement strand
ACGCCGCGCGCCCGGATGCGGGCATCGGCCCGGCGGCGCTCGGCGGCTTCAGGCTCCCAGATCTGGAAGTGCCGGCCGAGGCCCATGAAACTTACCGACTCGGACAGCCCGGCATGGGCCGCCAGGGCGTCGGGCAGCACGATGCGTCCTTCCTTGTCCGGATCCACCGGATACGCGTCGCCATAGACCGACAACGCCATGTCCTCGCTGTCGTCGCTGAACAGGTCGAGTCGGTCGAGGCTGGGGCCCAGTGCGAGGTACGCCGGCATCGGCCACGCTTCGATGCAGGGATGCTTGGGCGACTGGCGCAGCACCAGCAACGGATCGCCTGGCTGCGACTCGGCTGCCTGGGCGCGAAGGATGGCGCGAAAGCCAGCAGGAATGGAAACCCGGCCCTTGCTGTCGCGGCGGTTCTGGTGCGTGCCGAGGAACACACTCATCGACGCCCCCCTTCCGCCCCCGGTATCGCCGGTTCAAGCCGCCCCCACGGCATGGTCTGGTGGCGCATTGCGCATGCACCGAACCCTGTTGCGGACTCCGTTCCGATGCTGAAGCAGACGGACGAAGGATCGCTTTGGGTGACCGTGGGATATCATGGGAATTTGTGGGAGGTCAAACTAAAGCCAGCCTGAAAACGGCGCCAAATCAGCACTTGGGGCAGACAAGAGGGTGCCGGCTGTTCCAAAAAATGATCCAAACTCGGAACGGCCAGATTGAATACTGTTCATCCTTTGTTCTGGGTTGAAACCGCGCCGGGAAAGGCCATCCACCGCCGTCGTGGGAGGTTAAGCGCCAGACGGCCTGTAAGCCGGGTTCTGTGCGCGAAGCCGTGGCCCCGCGCGACGGTCATTCCTCTGGGACACGCATCGCTGCGTGCCTCGCGCGACCAACCCGGACGACGAGGCGGGAGAACCTCCGGAACGCGGCTCCGCTCGGAAGCGGCGCCGGCTCCTGCCGTCCCTATTCGGTCTTGCTCCCGGTGGGGTTTGCCCTGCCGCCGCCGTTGCCGGAAGCGCGGTGCGCTCTTGCCGCACCGTTTCGCCCTTGCCCGCAACATGCACCTCTTGCGGGGTTCACGCCGTGCGGGCGGTTTGTTTTCTGTGGCACTTTCCCTGGGGTCGCCCCCGCCGGCCGTTAGCCGGCACCGTTCTCCCGTGGAGCCCGGACTTTCCTCCACCGCGACGGAGCGGGGTGCCCCGTCGCGACAGCGACCGTCCAGCCGTCTGGCGGCGGGAACCTGACCGCCGCCTTGTCATCCGTCAAGCGGCCTGCTGGTCGGCGGTGGCGTCGTCGAGCAGGTAGCGAGCGGCCAGGACCAGCTCCAGTTCCAGCAGCGTGGGGCCGTCGCCCGGTTCCACGTCGAGCAGGCCGGCGCCGTCGGTCCAGACCGTCTGCGCCCCGGGTTCAGCGGCGTGCCATCCCTTGGCCTGGTCGCCCACCGTCAGCGTTTGCGTTCGCAGCCCGGTCCAGAGCCGGGCGTCCTTCACCGCGACCCCGAGTCGGCGGCGGTCGTCCACGAAGGGGCCTTCCACCATCGCCGGCACAAAGGTGCGGGACACGATCGCGATGCGCCGCGTGCCAGGGGGCAGCATAAAGAAATGGCAGCTCCGGCTGTTGCGCGAGGCGGCGAGCAGGCTGTTGTCGTCCAGGCGTATGCGCAGCAACGGGTCGACGGTGGTGGGAAGGCTCGTGGCCGGGACCGGCAGTCCCATCGCGGCCGCACGGGCGGCCAGGCGGCGCCAGATCGGCTCGACAAAGCTGCGCGCCGTGTCCAGGGGCGCCGCCGCGTTTGTCCAGGCGGACGGGTCGGCGGTGGCGTCGCCTTCCGCGGTGCCGAAGCCGTGGCGGTTGCCGGTGTCGAGGTAGCTTTCGGTGGCAAGGCCCTCGGACAGGAGGATGGCGTGACGGTCGCACTCGATGTGGTGCACGGTGAAGCGGCGCAGGCCGGTTTCCCGCACGATGCTGGACCCGTTCACCAGCATGCGCGCCGGCACCAGCCGGTTATCGACCAGCACGCAGTGTTCCGGGGTGATCAGCAGGTCGCGCGACGGGATGCCGGGTGCGAACGCGTCGGCGCGTATGCGCACCGGCGCCGCGTCGCGCGCGTCGTCCGGGTCCAACCGGGCAAGGCACACCGTTCGGCTGCCGTGCCAGCGCACCGGACGGAGCGTGCGGAGGTCGTTCTCGATCGCGACCACCTGGTCGCCCACCGCGATGTCCTCCACGGCGACCTCGCCCGTGGCGGTCGCGATGCGCGTGCCGGACAGGAAGCAGGCGATGAACACGGTGGCCTCGCCGCCGGACACGGACAGCGCGATCTGCGACGCCTTGACACCGGCGGCCAGGGTCACGTTTGTCAGCATCACCGGGGCATAGAACGCTCCCGCCTGCAGGGCGATGGTGTAGCTGTTGTTGCCATTGGCGATCACGGCCTCGCCGGTGATCCCGCTCGCCTCCACCTCGATCCTGTCCCCGACGCCGAAGTTTCGGATCGGCATCGTCACGACCCCGATGTTGTTCTGCACCGACAAGGTGTTCGTGCCGCTGCCGAAGGTGACGGAGGACATGCCGAGGCCGTCGCGCAAGGACAGGAAGCCGTTGTTCTCCAGGGTGAAGGACTGGCTGCCGATCACCGAGATCGGCGTGGCGGCGGTGCCGAGGCGGCCGCCGTTGATGAGGACGGTACCAGTGCCGGCGATGAACCCGCCCAGGAGGTTGACGGTGCCGGTGACGATCGTGGTGCCGGCATTGGACAGCATGCCGCCGATCGTGGCCGTGCCGGACAGCATCGCCTGGCCGGTGTTGGCGAGGTCGCCCGCGTCTTGCACGGTGCCGGCGAGGGTCATGGTGCCCGTGTTGTCGATGCCGGACTGCGCCGTCAGCATGCCGGTTTCCGTCAGCGTGCCGGTGTTGTTCAGCGATCCCGCCACCGACACCGCGCCGGTCAGCACGGTGGTGCCGGTGTTGTTCAGGGTGGAGGCGACCAGGGTTCCGCCGGTCTCGGCGTAGCTGCCGCCCGCCTGCACGGCGAGGCCGCCGGCGGAAAGGTTGATGGCACCGCCGGTGGTGGCGAGGCTGGCGCCGCCGGACACCAGGATCCCGCTGCCGCCGAGCGAGAAGGTGCCTGCCAGGTTCAGCCGAACCGTTTCGTTGGCGTGGCCGTCGCCGATCGTGAGGCTGGCGGCGCGCGTGCCGGCCTGTCCCGCGACCGCCACGGTGACAGGCATCCCGGCGATGCCGATGGTGACGGCGCCGTAGGGGGACGGCACGAGGCTCCCGGACCAGTTGCCGGCATCATCCCAGGACGTCGTCTTGCCGGCACCGGTCCATGTCGCCATCGTTTGATCCGTCCTTCGGGTGTTGGGATGCACGGCAGCGCAAAGCGCAATTAATTACGTTATCGTTATGAATACAGCGTCGATGCGCCGCGGCCAGCGTCGGGCTGCGCCTGTTGCATCGGCAGGATGTTGGCTGTTCCGTGCAGGGGAATTCTATGTTGACCCAAACGAAAGGATCAACGCCGAACAGATTGCCGCGATGTCGTTAGCAACTGATTAATAGCGGCGTCTATTTGCAGAAATGCTTGGATGTGGCTTGGGACTGACCAGGATCGCGCGGCCGCGTCAGATCTTGCGTATGCCGTCGAAGTCGAACGCCGGCCCGTCCGGGTCGACGCCGATGCGAAGCCGCGACGGTGCGGCCAGCCGGTACGGCGGCACGGGAAGGTTGTATTGCGCCGGCGCGCCGACAAAGACGCGCCCGGCGAGATCGAAGCGCGAGCCGTGGCATGGGCAGGCATAGCCGCCAGGCTGGTCTGCGCTGCTCGAAGCCGGTTCCGCATCGGGGCGGAACCTGGGCACGCAGCCGAGATGAGTGCAGATCCCGACCATCACCCCGAACTCCGGCGCGATCGAGCGGTGCCAGTTGGTGGCATAGGCGGGCTGCTGGCGCTCGGTCGAGTTCGGGTCTCGCAGGTGCTGCGGTTCGGCCTGCTGCAGGCGGCGCAGCTCGGTTGCGGTGCGCCGGACCACGAACACCGGCATGCCGCGCCACGCCACCACCATCTGGCCGCCGGGCGACAGCGTGGACAGGTCCACGTCCACCGCGGCGTCGGCGGCCTCGCGCGCGGCGGGTCGGCCGAGGCTGTCGAGGAATGGCCAGGAAAAGGCGCAGGCGCCGAGGCCCGCGGTCGCAACCGTGACCAGGGACAGG
>CAXSHC010000102.1:0-8942 GCA_964236745.1 uncultured Acetobacteraceae bacterium | reverse complement strand
GCGCGCCCACGGTGGCGGACGCGATCCGCATGGGCTCGGAGATCTTCGCCCAGCTGAAGAAGGGCCTGAAGGATGCGGGGCACAACACCAATGTCGGCGACGAGGGCGGCTTCGCACCAGGGCTGAAGTCGGCCGACGAGGCGCTGACCTTCATGATGCGCGCAGTGGAAAAGGCCGGCTACCGTCCGGGCGAGGACGTGAGCTTCGCGCTCGATTGCGCGTCCACCGAATTCTTCAAGAACGGCCGCTACGAACTGGAAGGCGAAGGCAAGTCGTTCGACGCCGCCGGCATGGTGGCCTATCTCGGCGGGCTCGCCAGCCGCTACCCGATCATCTCCATCGAGGACGGCTGCGCCGAGGACGACTGGGACGGCTGGGCGCACATGACCACCGAGCTCGGCTCCAAGCTGCAGCTGGTCGGCGACGACCTGTTCGTGACCAATCCGGAGCGGCTGCTGCGCGGCATCCAGGCGAAGACCGCGAACTCGATCCTGGTCAAGGTGAACCAGATCGGCACGCTGTCGGAAACGCTGGAAGCGGTGGAGCTCGCGCATCGCGCCGGCTACACCTCGGTGATGAGCCACCGTTCGGGCGAAACCGAGGACAGCATCATCGCCGACCTCGCCGTCGCCACCAATTGCGGGCAGATCAAGACCGGCTCGCTGTCGCGCTCCGACCGCACCGCCAAGTATAACCAGCTGATCCGCATCGAAACCGAGCTGGGTGCCGCCGCCCGCTATGCCGGGCGCACCATCCTGCGCAACTGACCGCGTCGCCCTTCGCCCGCTGGGTAAGCGGGCGAAGGGACGAGGCGGTCCCCGTGGGGGTTCCTGGTTTCCCCCCGGCCACCGGCCGCAGATGTCTTCAAGCGTCGCGCGTAGACAGGTCCAGGCGCAGCGTCATGCAATAAACGCCGCCGCCCGACAGGATGAACGGCGACATCTCGACCTCACGCACCGCGTAGCCCCGCGCGCCAAGCCGCTGCCTGAGCGCAGGTGCCGCCTGTGCCATCACCACCGTGCGGTCCAGCGCCACGGCGTTGACGCAGAACCGCGCGGCATCCTCGTCGCTGGCCTCGAGGAGCAGTTCCGGCGCCACGCGCTCGCGGATGGCCTGCAGGCCATCCGCGGTGAAGGCCGGCGGGTAGAACAGCACCTCGCCGCCCGGCAGCACGCAGAAGCAGGTATCCAGGTGGTAGAACCGCTCGGTCGCCAGCTCGATCGGAACGGTCTCGATGCCGAAGGTGTCGGCGATGATCGCGGGTGCTTCCTGGCCGGAGCGCGGGCCATAGCCTATCCAGGCCAGGCGCCGGGTGCGGTCCCAGATGCAGTCGCCCGCCCCTTCCTGGAACACCCCGTCCGGCAGCCGCACGATGCGGTCGAGCAGGTCACGGTCGCGCAGGCGCTCGAAGATCGCGGCAAACGGCGCTTCCTCGCCTTGCCGCTGCGGATGGCGGAAAGCGGCAACCAGGGCGACGCGGTCCAGCACGATGCCGGCATTGGCCGGAAACACCATGTCGGGCTGGCCGGGCGCGCCTTCCACCGTTTCCACCACGGCGCCGGCATCCCGCAGCGCCTGCTCCAGGCTGGCGAAGCAGCGCCCGGCCTCCGCCAGATGCCGGCCGGGATCCTTTTCCCAGGTGTCGGGCTTCATCCACGGGTTGATCGCGTAGGACACCTCGTAGTGCGTCGGCGCGACAAGGAGATAGGTCGGCGTCATGCAGGGCTCCGATGGTGGGTCGCGCCGCGCGGGGTTGCGGCGCCGTCACAGGATGGAAAATTCGGCCCGGCGCGGGTTGCGACATAGCCCGGGCGGCACGTGTCGCGCTATTCTCGGGCAGAATCACGTGCCGTATGGAGACAGCAGCCCCATGAGCTTTGCACGCGCAGTCAAGCGCAAGGTCCGAGCGGTGGTGCCGCCGCTGCTGTTCCTGTCGCTGGTGGGTTATTTCTGCTGGAACGCCACGCAGGGCGAGCACGGCCTGCGCAGCTACCGCGCCCGGCTGCAGCTGCTTGGCGAGGCGAACGCGGCGGAAAGTGCTGCGAAGATGGAGCAGGCGGCCTGGCTACAGCGGGTATCGGGGCTGCGCGATGCCGGACTGGACGCGGACACGCTGGACGAGCGGTCACGGGCGATGCTGAACCTGGCGGAGCCGAACGAGCTGGTGGTGCCCTACGGCAAGAACAAACTTTACTGACGGGCGTCACAGGCGCGGCCGGTCCGGCACTGGCCGCGCTGTGGATCCGTGTCCGGTTGCTACTTGATCTTGGCTTCACGGTACTCGACGTGCTTGCGCGCCACGGGGTCGTACTTCTTCAAGGCAAGCTTGCCGGTCTGCGCACGCGCGTTCTTCTTCGTCACGTAGAAATGCCCGGTATCCGCGCTGGATACGAGCTTGATCTGGATGGTGTTGGACTTCGCCATGGGACCCTCGAGCCTGCCTGCCGCCGCCGTCGCGGTGGCCTGGCCGGCGCCCGCACGAGGCGGGGCTGGATACCAGGCACTGGTCGCAGCTTTGGTGTAAGGCTTGAGAAAATGCGCATCCGCGTGCCGAAGGTCAAGCGTGCGATGGTCATCGCTGGCCGGATGCGGCCCCGCCGGACGGAAGCGGGCATACCGGCTAGGATCAAGCCATGCTGAGTGTCGACGAAGCCAGAAGCCGTATCCTGGAGCGGCTGCGCCCGCTTGGGCCGGAGATCGTGCCGCTGACCGAAGCCTGGGGCCGTGTCGCCGCGGCACCCCTCCTGGCCCGGCTGGACAATCCGCCGGCCGACCTATCGGCGATGGATGGCTATGCGGTGCGCGGAAACGATACCGGAGCGCCGGGCCGGCTCCGCGTGGTCGGAACGGCGCCGGCCGGCCACCCGTTCGATGGCGCCATCGGGGCCGGCGAATGCGTACGCCTGTATACCGGCAGCGTCATGCCGGCCGGCAGCGACAGCGTGCTGATCCAGGAGAACGCTTCCCGCGACAACGACGAAGTGGTGGCCACCCAGCCCGTGGCGCCGGGACGCCACATCAGGCGCCGCGGGCAGGACTTCTCGGTTGGCGACGAGCTGGTGCCGGCGGGACGGCGGCTGGGTGCCCGGGACATCGGCATTGCCGCCGCCGGCAACCATGCCTGGATCGGGGTGCACCGGCGCCCGCGCATCGCGGTGCTGGCGACCGGCGACGAGCTTGCCCTTCCCGGCGAAGCGATCCCCCGTGGCGGTGTGGTCAACTCCAACACGCCGATGCTGTCGGCGCTGATCCGGGCCGGCGGCGGCATGCCGGTGCTTCTGCCGCCGGTGCCCGACGACGTGTCGGCGATCGAAGGCGCGGTCGAGGGGCTGCATGGAATCGACATGCTCCTGACGCTGGGCGGCGCCAGCGTCGGCGACTATGACTTGGTGCAGCAGGGCTTGTCGCGGCGCGGGCTCGCGCTGGATTTCTGGAAGATCGCGATGCGGCCCGGCAAGCCGCTGATGCACGGCCATGTCGGCGTCGACACGCCGGTGCCGGTGCTGGGCCTGCCAGGCAACCCGGTTTCGGCGCTGGTCTGCGCGCTGCTGTTCCTCCTGCCCGCGTTGCAGCGTTTGTCCGGTGAGCCGGCGTCCGGTCCTGAACGCGAGCGTGCCATCCTGGGCGGCCCGCTCGGCGCCAACGACGTCCGCGCCGACCACTTGCGTGCCTCCCTCACCCGCCTTCCTGACGGCCAGCTGGAAGCGACGCCGTTCGCGCGCCAGGATTCCGGCATGCTCCGCCGGCTGGCGGTCAGCGAGGCGCTGGTGCTGCGCGCGCCGCACGCGCCGGCCGCGGTGCAAGGCGAGCCGGTCGAGATCCTGCGGCTGGATCGCTACGGGATCTGACCTGCTTAGGGAACGGCACTTGACCGAAACTATGGAACCAATATAGAACAACCCATTGAGTTGCCTGTTTGTTCTGCGACCTTGGGGGGTCCGGCATCGGGTGGCGGGTCAGGCGAGGCTGGTCGCAGCATCGGGACGACCGGATGGAGAAATGCCGATGCTCACGCGCAAGCAGCACGAATTGCTGGGCTTCATCGACAGGCACCTCAAGCAGACCGGTTTCTCCCCCTCCTTCGACGAGATGAAGGATGCGTTGAACCTGCGCTCCAAGTCCGGCATCCACCGGCTGATCTCGGCATTGGAGGAGCGCGGCTTCCTCAGCCGCCGCCATCATCGTGCCCGGGCGCTGGAAGTGCTCCGGCTGCCGGAGCAGTCCGCGATCGAGAGCGGCCTGCAGCCCGGTACGGCGATGGAGGCCGAGGCGGGTCCGTCCGCCGAGGCCGCCACCTCGTTCGCGCCCAACGTGATACGCGGCGACTTTTCCCCGCGCCTGGCGGGCGTGCGCGCGGCGGCGGATGCCGGCGCGGTGCAGCTGCCGCTGTATGGCCGGATCGCCGCCGGCCAGCCGATCGAGGCGCTGCGCGACACCGGGGCGCATGTCGAGGTGCCGCTGGCGCTGATCGGCAGCGGCGAGCACTACGCGCTGGAAGTGGCCGGCGATTCCATGATCGAGGCCGGCATCCTGGACGGCGACACCGCCATCATCCGGCGCGAGGACAGCGCCGAGAACGGCCAGATCGTGGTGGCGCTGATCGACGACATGGAGGTGACGCTGAAGCGCCTGCGCCGTCGCGGCAGCGCGGTGGCACTGGAGCCGGCCAACGCCCGCTACGAGACCCGGATCGTGCCGTCGGACCGGGTGCGCGTGCAGGGCCGGCTGGTCGGGCTGCTGCGGCGCTACTGAGCCGCAGGGCTGGGCGATCCGGGTTCCAGCACGTCCGACGCCGGCATTAACCCAGCCAAGCGCTCCACTGTCGATGCATCGACGTGGTGCAATGCCGGGATCTCGGCCAGCACCCGGACCGCGCCGTGCCGTTCGATCGCACTCCGGTTCCCGGGCGAGACCGGGCCGCTCAGGATCACCCCGGCAACGGAAATGCCACGCCGACGGAGCGCCTCCAGGCTGAGCAGGGTGTGGTTGATGGTGCCGAGCGTGCTGCGCGCCACCAAAATCGTCGGCAGGCCGAACCCGGCGATCAGGTCCACCATCAGGGTGTCCGGCGTGACCGGCACCAGCACCCCACCCGCTCCTTCCACCACCAGCGGCGGATCGCTCCCCGACACCAGCGACGGCGGCAGCGCCGGAATGTGGATCGCCGCCCCTTCGCGGGCCGCGGCATCCTCCGGCGACAAGGAAGCCCGCAGTTCCGATGCCGGCGCATGCAGGCGGTGGGCAGGCAAGCCGGCGAGAACGCTCACGGTGGCGCTGTCGCCGGGGTCGTCGTCGAGGCCGGTCTGGAACGGCTTCCAGTACTCCGCCGACCAGGCGCGCACGAGGCAGGCCGACACCAGGGTCTTGCCGATGCCGGTGTCGGTTCCGGTCACGAACACCCCGCGTCGCAGGGGCCGGCGCAGGCTGCCATAGGCGATCCGGTACGACGCGACGCTGTCGTGCTCCGCTTCGAAGCGGCGCAGCACGCGTCGCAGCGCGCCCGGACCGAGCGGACGCCTGCCTACCGGGGACAAGTCGGCACCGATGCCCCGCAGGCCGCGCAGAAACGCGAGCCCGTCCGGGTAGGCCACCGAGATGGTTTCCGCGTCCCAGGTCCCGCCGGTCGCCGCCAGCCGGTCGGGATGTGGGTGATCGAGCCCGCCATGGAACAGGTTCTCGGCCAGGTGCGCGTCGCGCCACCCCGCCAGCGTGCCGGCAACCAGGGTCGCGACGTGCAGGGTGCCTCCCGGTGCCAGCAGCCGCGCCAGCGCCGCGAGCGAGGCTTCCGGATCGTCCAGCCATTGCAGCGCCAGGCTGGAGCAGATCAGGTCGAAGCCACTGGAAACGGCCGGCTGCAACGCGTCCGCGGCCAGCAGAAGCAGCCGCTCGTCCCCCGGCAGGCGCGCGCGGCAGGCCTGGAGCATGGCGGGGGACAGGTCGGTCGCCACCACCATCGCCTGCGGCAGGCGCCGACGCAGCGCCCGGGTCAGCAGCCCGGTGCCGCAGCCGACCTCCAGGACGCGCACTGCCCGTCCGGGATCGGGCACGGACGCGGCGATGCGGTCGGCGAGGCGGCCGGCGACCAGACGCTGCAGCGGCGCGAACCGGTCATAGGTGGTGGCGGCGGCGTCAAAGCGGCGTCCGACGGCCTGGCTGCGGGTCACGGCGCGAACCGGCGCAGCTGTCCGGCGCACCAGGACGGGTCGGACAGCGGCAGCACGTGGCTGTCGCCCGGATGCCACGCGGTGTCGGCCTCGGCAAAGCAGGCGCGTGTCATGGCAGGGGTGGCGATCGGGTCGGCCACGGCGGCAAGCGCCAGCAGCCGCAGCCCTTGCGCCTCCGCACGGCGGTCCTGCGTCGCCAGGCCGGCCAGCCCGTCGCGCAGGCGGTCCTGTCGTGCCGCCCCGCCCGGAAGCGGTTCGGGCAGCGGCGGCAAACCGCAACGGTCGCGGAACGCCCGCACCGTGCCGTCGGGATCGACCGCCATCCGGCGCGCCATGCGCTCCAGCACGCGTCGCGGCGTCCCGGCCGGGAAGTCGGCAGCCTCCGCAAAGCGGGTGAAGCCGTTGATCGCCACCACGCCGGCGCAGCCGGGCGGCAGATCCGCCAGGAGGTCGAGCAGCCCGGCCGAGTGGCCGACTGCGATCGCGCCGGCCGGCATCGTCGGCCACGCGGGGCAGGCACCGAGATGGCCGCGCTCGACCACCAGCGTTTCGAACCCGTCCAGCGCCGCACGCAGCCGGTCCCAGATCGTGGCGTCGCAGCCCCAGCCATGAACGAGCAGCAGGCAGGGCGCGCTCATCCGGCGGTCTCGGCCAGCGCGCCGGTCACCGCCTCGATGATCCGGCCGACCACCGCCTCGTCATGCGCCGCCGTCATCGCCAGCCGGATCCGGCTGGTGCCAGGCGGCACGGTAGGCGGCCGGATGGCGATGCCGAGCACGCCACGCCGTTCCAGCGCCGCCGCCAGCGCCACGGCGGCACCGGCTTCGCCCACCGGAACCGGCACGATCTGGGTGGTCGAGCCGGTGTTGGCGACGCTGCAGCCGCGCAACGCCGTCCGCACCCGGTCTGCGGACGCGTGCAGGTGCCGGCGTTCGGCCTCCATGTCTGGAACCAGCTCGAGGGCGGCGTCGATCGCGCCCAGCACCGGCGGCGGCAGGGCGGTGGTGTGCACAAAGCCGGAGCAGGCGTTGAGCAGGTAGTCGCACAGCACGCGCGAACCGGCGACATAGGCGCCGAAGCCGCCAAACGCCTTGCTGAAGGTGCCCATGACCAGGTCCACGCCGCCGGCCTCGACCGACAGGCCGGCGCCGCGCGGCCCCAGCACGCCGGTGGCGTGCGCCTCGTCGACGTAGAGAAAGGCGTCGTGGGCGTCGGCGATCCGTCGCAGCGCCACGAGGTCGGCGCGGTCGCCGTCCATGCTGAACACGCTTTCGGTGACGACGAAGCGGCATGACCCGTCCGGGGCCTGGGCGCCGAGCAGGGCTTCGAGGTGGTCGAGGTCGTTGTGCCGGTAGCGGTGCAGCCGCACGCCCGCGGCGGCGATGCCGTGGTGCAGGCTGCCGTGGATCAGCCGGTCCGCGAACACCACCGGCGCCGCCCTTCCCCGCGCGGCCCCCTGCCCGGCCGCCTTCAGCAGCGCCGGCAGCACCGCCGCGTTGGCCTGCCAGCCGGACGCGAACAGAAGCGCCGCCTCGCATCCCTTGAAGGTCGCCAGCCGGGCCTCGATCCGCGCATGCAGGTCGAGCGTGCCGGTGACCAGCCGCGACGCCCCGGCGCCGGTGCCGTATCGCGCGCCCCACTCGGCCGCCCGGTCGGCCAGAACGGGATGGTGCGACAGGCCGAGGTAGTCGTTGCCCGACGCGTTGATCAGGCGGTGGCCGCCACGGGAAACGATGCCGGCCCCGGCGGTGACGGGAAGGAGGTCGCGCCGAAGCCGGCGCCGTGCCAGCTCCTGCAGCGCTTCTCCGAGAACGGGATCCAGACGGGACATGCGTCGCACAGTCCTGCCGGATCGGGCCGGTCCGGGTCAATGGAGCGCCGGTCCCGCTGCCGTCCTGCTTCCGGCCCCGGTTCGGGCTCCGCTTCAGGTCCCGGTTCAGGCATCGACGGGCGCCACGGCCCGGTGCATCACCCGCGCCATGACATCGACAGGTCCCGCCGGCGGCGCCGGCATGCTCTGGCTCCCCTACACGCAGATGCGCACGGCGGCGCCGCCGCTCCGCGCCGCCTGGACTGACGGATGCCGAATCGGCCTCGCGGACGGGCGGGTACTAGTGGACGGCATCGCTTCCTGGTGGACCGCCTGCCACGGCTACAACCATCCGCACATCCGGGACGCCGTGACCGAACAGCTCAACCGGATGCCGCACGTCATGCTGGGCGGGCTGGTGCATGACGGGGCGCTTCGCCTGGCGGAACGGCTGGCGGCTCTGCTGCCCGGTGACCTCGAGCGGGTGTTCCTGGCCGAAAGCGGCTCGGTCGCGGTCGAGGTAGCGATGAAGATGGCGGTGCAGTTCTGGCTCAACCGCGGCGAGCGCGGCCGCACCCGCATGCTGTCGTTCCGCGGCGGTTACCACGGCGACACCATGGCGACCATGGCGGTGTGCGACCCGGAGGAAGGCATGCACAGCCTGTTCGCCGGCGTGCTGCCGCAGCAGCACCTGGCGGACCTGCCGCGCGACGACGTGGGGGAAGCGGCGCTGGACGGGTTTCTCGCCACCCACGCCCCGGGGATCGCCGCCCTGCTGGTCGAGCCGCTGGTGCAGGGCGCGGGCGGCATGGTGTTCCACCCGCCCGACGTGCTGCGGCGCCTGCGCCGGCTGGCCGACCGGCACGGGCTGCTGCTGATCCTGGACGAGATCTTCACCGGCTTCGGCCGCACCGGCGCGATGTTCGCGTGCGAGGCCGCAGGCATCGTGCCGGACATCGTCACCCTGT
>CAXSHC010000101.1:0-8944 GCA_964236745.1 uncultured Acetobacteraceae bacterium | reverse complement strand
GCTTCATGATGAAGCAGGCTGCACAACTCACGGCAGGTCAATAACACCCTCTAGCCCAGGACCCTGTTGAGCGTCTCGGAAAGATGCGCGGCGGTGTGATCCGTGGTTCACGCAGATGGCACGATCGAGCTTCGCCACCTCATGCTTTTAGGCACGTTCCGTCTACTTTGATCAGCCCGGCGAGCGGACGGGATGGTCGGATCACGCGCCAGCGTTCCTTTGGCCGCGGATCGCCCTGCTGGCCAGCCTGATCGTCCGGATGGATGAAGCAATCGGGTTGCATCGAACTCGTCGCCAATCGCCCTGATCTGGCTCACGATCCTGTTGTCGCCCGGGCGTTGCCAAAGTGTGGCGGTACATCAAGCGAACCAGACCCACCAGCCGGCATTCCCGGGTGACGCTGAGGCCAGGGGTCTTGTGGTGACGGGACACAGGCCCGCTTCTGCTCGACCGCCGCGCTTGAGAGCTCCGGTTAGATAGTCGAAGCCCAGAGCCCGCCGACCGACGAGGCGCTCAAGAGCTGAAGTCGTGGCTTCATGCTCGTTCAAGAGGTTGGACACTTCGACTTCCAGGAGCGGATCAAATTGCGGCTGATGTCGTGCCGCCTGGTCGGCGTGAGCGGCGTTTCTCCCGCCACATACTTCACCACGAGCTGGCGCTTGAACTCGATGCTGGTGGACGCGGTGCTTGGCCATGGCCTCACCCCTGTAAAGCTTGCCAGCAGAGGTCAATATTTGACGCTGATCCACAACCCCTGACTCATGTTCTGAAGAGCATTCAAGGTGGATCAGGCCGCCAGCAACTTGGAAACTCAAAGCTTACAACTGAACAAGAGAAGACATTGGTGCCCGCCGCCGGACTCGAACCGGCACGCTCTACGAGCTGCGGATTTTAAGTCCGCTGCGTCTACCATTCCGCCAGGCGGGCAGCCGGACGCCCGCGTGATCATGCGTCAAACCGAATATCCTGCCCAGGCAGGTCCTGATGCCGAGGAATCGTCAGCCGGTGCGAAGCAGGGTGGCACCGTTCTGCTTCAGCCAGGCTTCCGCCAGGATGCGGTGCGGCGTCAGCCGTTCGACTAGGCGCCAGAATGCCTTGCCGTGATCGAGGTGGCGCAGATGAGCCAGCTCATGTGCCACGACGTAGTGCTGGATTTCGGGTGGTGCCATCACGAGGCGCCAGCTGAACATCACCACATGGTCCGAGGAACAGCTGCCCCAGCGCGTCGCGGTGTCCTTGATGCTCAGCCGGGCCGGCAGCAGGCCAGGCTCGGCCGCGTCGTGCACAGCGATCTGCGTCACCAGGCGCGACAATCGCAGGCGGGCCTCGGTGTGAAGGAAGTCGGTCACCCGCCTGGTCAGGAACACGCGCTCGCCGCTGACCCGGATCTCGTCCGCTTCCAGCCAAACGCCGCGGCGCGCCTCGGGCCGGTGGCGTATGACACAGGGGCGGCCACCGACCAGCACCGTCGCCCCCTCGTCGAGTCGCACCATCTCCGGCAGCGCTGCAAGCCGTCCTGCCGCCCAGTCGGCATGGGTCCGCAACAGCGCTAAGCCGGCGGCACGGGCGGCACGCGTCGGCAACGTCACCACCACCGTGCCAGCGCGTGGATCGATCCGCAGCGAGATCCGACGCGCCCGGGTGCAGCGGCGCCATTGCACCGGCATGTCGCCGCCGGGGAAGCGGAGCAGCTCCTGTTGCACGGACGGTGCAACATCGCGATCCCGTCCGGCGGCTGCGCGAAGCGGCCTTCGGACCGAGCCGGATGTCATCGATCCACTGGTCCCGCGGGCAGGATGGGTTCAGCCGAGGTGCGGCGTCGGATCAGCGGCGTGACCTTCGGATCCTGTCCTGCGGAGCGTGCCCGGCGTGGGACGCGTCCGGGCCAGTCGACCACGTGGTGCTCGAGGGGACCGGCCACGCGCTCGCTGATGGCGCGGCCCTGCACGGAGATGCCTGCCTCGTGCACGCTGTCGGTACGGCCCGAGACCAGCGGATGCCACCATGCCAGCCCGCGTCCCTCCGCGATCCGCCGGTATCCGCAGGACGGCGGTAGCCAATCGATTTCCGACAGCGCGGCAGAGGTCAGCTGCACGCAGTCCGGCACCTTGCGGCGACGGTGCTGGTAGTCGGAGCAGGCGCAGCTGTCGGTGTCGAGCAGCCGGCAGGCGACGTTGGTGTAGAGGATCTCGTCCGTGTCCTCGGTCCGCAGCTTGTGCAGGCAGCATCGGCCGCAGCCGTCGCACAAAGACTCCCACTCCGTGGCAGTCATCTGCTCAAGGGTCTTGGTCTTCCAGAATGATGCAGGCGAACGCATTGAAGCAGGCTACGTCCTCGTGCAGGAATAGGAAAGAACGACGTGCTGGCCGGACCTCAGCGACGAAGCGCCAGCGTCGCGAAGTCGAGCAGCCCGGCCAGTGATGCACCGAGCAAAGCGGCAGGCCCCAGCTGCGGCAGCCACACCAGGCGTAGAATGGCGATCCGCCCGGCGCCGAGGCCGGACGCGGCCCGGACTTGGCCGTCCAGCATTCCGGCCAGCCGAGCCAGCACCGGCAGCACCAGCACCGGCAGGACCCCAAGGATCATGAACATGGCCCGGGCGCCTGCACCGTGCTCACCAAGCAACCATCCCGACCGGGAAGCCAGGGCGACGCCGGGGACAAGCAAAGCCAGTGCAAGCTGCCGCACAACGCGCCGCCACCGGCGATGCATCAAGGCCACCATCCAGGCAATCGTGGCTCCCAGCAGCAGCGATGCCAGCAGGCAAAGGACGGCGGTGCCGGCAGGAAGGGCCAAACCGTTCAAGGCGACTCGTACGGGCGGCTCATTTCCCGATCCAGACGTCGAAGCGTGCCTCGATTGCATCGAGATGCGTCGCCCAGAATGCGTCATCCTCGCGCAGGGCGCCGCGCCGGTGCTGTGACGCAGCTTGGCTGTCAGTGGACAGCGTTTGGTCCGCTGGTACTGCGTCCTGCAGCAGGCCGATGCCCGGATCGCGGCTGACAAAATCCGCCTGATGTGCCGGGTCGGCCATGAAGCTCAGCAGTTGCCGTGCGCGTGCGAGCCGGTCGTCCGTTTGACCGGGCGCTTGACCGGGATCGCTGCCTGTCGCTGCCGGGCGACCAGGAATCGCCCAGCTCAGGATCGTATCGATGCTTTGCTGCCACTGGATATCGAAGTTGCGATGGCCGGCCAAGTTGGCGGCAGCAACCACGTCGTTCGGCGCCAGGGTCATCAGCACGTCGCCGGACTGGATGACGTGGACCACCTGGTCCGACGTGGCCCACCAGACGACATAGGGCTTGAGCTGGTCTAGCTTGCGAAAGGCGCGGTCCAGCCCGGCAGCGCTGTCGAGGACGCGGTAGACGTCGGCCGGGGCTACGCCGTCGGCCAGCAAAGCGATCTCCATGGTGCCGCGCGGGCTGCGCAACAGGCCGCGCTTGCCGGGATGGCGCGCCACATCCCAGAAGTCCGACCAGTTCGGCGTGCTGTCGATCCGGCTCCTGTCCCAGGCCAGTGCTAGATTCATGCGGAACGCGCCCAGTCCGCATCGGCTGATGGCATCCCTGTCCGGCCGCCCGTGGCCGTTCTGGATCAGGTCTGGCACCTGTCCAGGGTCGATCGGCAGCAGCAGCCCCTGCCGGCAGGCGATCAGTACCGACGCGTTGTCCATCAGCACGAGCGACTGGTCTGGCGCGGTACCGGTCCGGGCCCGGTCCTGCAGCGTAGCAAGAAGCCCGTCCCAGGTGATGGAGTGGATGGCGATCCTGGTCTGCGCGGTGAACGGCGAGAAGAACGCCTGCACCATCGCGTCCTGAGCCGGCCCACCCAAGGTCGCGACCACGAGTGGCTTTGCCGGCGGTTCCTTCGTCCAGTCTCCGGCCCCGGACGCCGGGGATGCGAGAAAGACACACAACCCGCCGCACAAGGCTGCCCAAGGCCGAGATCGAGTACGACCTGTGCGCAACAGACGCGAGTCCTGTGAAAGGAATGCGTCGGTCCGTGATTGAACAGGCTTGGTGATGGCGACCGGCTCGTCGGTGGTGGTTGTGCCAAAGGCCGACAGAAGAACGGGAAGGTCAACCTGAAGCATGTTCCACAGCATTGGAAACAGTTGTCTTCATGCCGCTAGGGCAGGGCGGCGAACACGCGCGCATGATGCGGTTGCCAGGCCAGCAAGGCTTGGCGGTCTGGACGCAGCTCCGCCGCCGGTGGCCGCCGGACCAGCAACTCGCTTCCATCGGCCAGCCGGAAGCGCAGGCGAAGATGATCGACCAGATGCACCGCTTCCAGCAGCGTCGCCGGCACCGAGTCGCTGCCGGCTTCAAGCCCCGGCCGCTGGAGAAAAGCGGTGGCGATCCGGTCCGGGCGGACGCACAGCACGCAAAGCATTCCTTCCTCCAGGGCTTCACCCGGTTCGGCTTCCATCTCCTGCCCGCAGCTCAAACGCACCAACGCGATCTCGTCGTCCAGGCGCACGATCCGTCCGGTCAGCAGGTTGGCGTCACCCAGCCGGCAGGCCACTACCGGGTCCGCCGGGCGGTCGAGCAGGGTCGGAACGGTGCCGACCTGGTGCAGATGACCGGATTGAAGGATGCCGATCTCGTCGCCGAGCAGCAGCGCCTCGTCCCGGTCGGCGGTGGCCAGCAGGACCGTCAGGCCGCGCGCCCGGACCAGCCGGCGCAACGTCCGCTGCAGCAGCTGGCGCGGCACGGAGTCAAGCCCCGCGAACGGATCGTCCAGCAGGATCAGCTTCGGGTCGAACACCAAGGCGCGGGCGAGCGCGGTGCGGGTGCGGACGACATCGTCGAGCGCGTCGGGCCGCCGTCGTGCCGATGCCTCGAGCCCAAGCAGCGCCAGTGCCTCGCCGACCCGACGCTGCCGCTCCGCGGCCGTGAACCCTTGCGCCCGCAGCGGGAACGACACGTTGTCTTTCACGCTCATGTGGGGGAACAGCGGGTCACGAACGGACACGATGCCGAACCCGCGCTTGGCAGGTGGCTGCTCATTGACGGCAACACCATCGAGCAGAACCTGTCCACTCCCGTTGCGGCGGTGGCCCGCCACCACGTCGAGAAGCAGCGAGCCTCCGGCGTGTCGGTCGCCCAGCAGGGCCAGGCACCGCCCAGGCAGCAGGTCCAGCGACACGTCCTGCAGGATGCCACCCGGACGGTCAGGATCGTGGGCACGGAGCCGGACCAGCGACAAGCGCGGGATGCTTCCGTTTCCGACGCGGTTCATTCGGCCGATGCAACTTGGCGGCTCAGTCGACGTTCGTCAGCCCTGTTGAGATGGGGTGCGGCCATGGGTTTCTCCAAAACGGTTACGGACAAGGCGAAGGATGTCGCGGGCGATACCCAGGACCAGATCCAGAGCCTCCGCGCTCAGGTGGAGCAGCTGCTGAACGAACGTGTGACACCGGCGTTGACCGATGCAGCCGGGAAGGCGGAAACGGCTGTCCACAGCGCGCGCGACATGACCACGGCGCAGGTCGAGACCGTTTCGGCGCAGGTTCGGGAACAGCCGATCATCGCTATCGGCATTGCCGCCGCAGTGGGATACCTGATTGGCCGAATTGCACGGTGAGGGTAAGCTCATGAAAGCTGTTGATCTAGCCAAAATCGCTGCTACGGCGGAAGCCCTACGGCTGCGTCGTCAAGCGTTGCGGATCGGTCGACAGGTTGTCTTTCTGATCGTTGCAGGCTTGTTTGGCTTCTTCGCGCTTGTGGCAGTGCATGTGGTTCTGTGGACACTGTGTGAGGGCCCCTGGAATACGGGAAAGGTCTGGGCATCCGTCATCGTGCTGGGTTTCGACATCCTGGTAGCTGGCGTTCTTGTTCTGCTTGGACGAGGAAAGCTGCCTGATCCGATCGAAGTTGAGGCACGCATCACTCGCGACCGGTCGATTTCGGAATTGCGTAGCACGTTGGCAATGACAGCGGTTACCACCGCTGTCGTTGGTCCGGCCGGTCGTTTTGCTGGTCGCACAGCTTGGGGAGCCGTACGTAAATTTCTACGTGGCCGTCGCCGCTGAACCTGTCCTGGGGAGGCGAGGCATACAGGCTGGGACTTTGAAGATCATACTCCCGGATCTTAGCCGTCCCGGTCTAATCTCCGAGTTCCAGTTTCGTCCAGGGCACGTTGCTCGCGGCGATTATCTTCCAGTTGCCGTTCCGCCTGACGCTGCTCGATCAGTGTTTCGACCGTCCTGACGCCGGCGCGGGCGAGTGCGAGGACCGCTCGTGCTTGATCCAGCGACATTGTGGCTTCCCGCTGTGCGTCATGAGCCTGTTTGAGGGTCCCCCGCCCTACGGGTAGCCATCGGGCAAACATTTCTACCGCTTCGTCGCCACTTGCTAGGTTTGTTGCCGCCCGCATTTCTTGGTCCAAAGCGGCCGATGCCGCCTCAGTATGGATGGAAGCGTCACGCTCTACCCGGTAAGCACTGGCAACGGCCTTCTGTGCTTCTTCCAGGGTGGATTGGCGGACCCGCAATATCGTGTGGAGCGGATCGCGCTTCATCGGATGCCTCCGGCCATCGCCTCAGCCAAAGCAGCGAAGCTGCCCTCAATGTGGGTATGCTCCTCGCGACCCTGCCGGAGGATGGCTTCAATGCGTGGTGCCAGCGCGACCGCCTCGTCGACCGCCGGATCGCTGCCAGCCTTGTAGGCGCCGAGCCGGACCATGTCGGCCATGTCTGCATGAAGGGCAAGCAATGACCGCGCGCGGCGGGTCAAGGCGTTCTGCTCAGGATCGTTGCAGCCAGGGACTGACCGCGACAACGAGCGCAGGACATCAACAGCAGGATAGCGGCCGGTCTCACCGATCCGCCGGTCCATGATCACGTGTCCGTCGAGGATGCCACGTACCGCATCGGCGACTGGCTCGTTATGGTCGTCACCCTCTACCAATACGGTGAACAGGGCCGTGATCTGGCCTGCCGGGCGATCGGGCAGCAATGGACCAGGACCTGCCCGCTCCAATAGGCGCGGCAGTTCGGCGAACACGCTTGGCGGATAACCGCGAGTGGCCGGCGGCTCCCCGGCTGACAAGCCGATTTCGCGCAGCGCAAGGCAGAACCGGGTCACGCTGTCCATTAACAGAAGGACGGACTTTCCCTCGTCGCGGAAGTGCTCGGCTACTGCCATCGCGGCATAGGCTGCCTCGCGACGCATCAGCGGTGGCGTGTCCGACGTCGCGACCACCACGACCGACCGCGCCAGCCCCGCTTCCCCCAGGTCGTCTTCCAGGAACTCGCGCACCTCCCGTCCACGCTCCCCGACCAGGGAAATGACCGCGACGTCACAATCGGTGTGGCGAGCCAGCATGGACAACAGCGTCGATTTGCCGACCCCGGAACCGGCAAACAGGCCAAGCCGCTGACCGGTGCGACAGGTGGTGAACGCGTTCAACACCCGGACCCCGAGATCGAGGCGTGGTCCGAGGCG
Source organism: uncultured Acetobacteraceae bacterium (assembly GCA_964236745.1). Classification (GTDB taxonomy): domain Bacteria; phylum Pseudomonadota; class Alphaproteobacteria; order Acetobacterales; family Acetobacteraceae; genus Lichenicola. The sequence continues at coordinate 1,496 of CAXSHC010000101.1, read as the reverse complement.
TGCCCGGCAGGTGGCATCGGGCGGGGCGGCACGCAACGGACGAGGCGTTGCACCCCGCGGCAGCGGTCCCTTGCCGTCCATTGGCCTGCCAAGGGGGTCTATTACCCGGCCAAGCCACTGGTCCGACACTGCCAGCGCGCCGTTCCGGGCGGCGGTGCCATTGCCGAAATCGAACGAGGCAACGCTGCCTGGGCCAAGGCCGTCCAGCGCGCCGTATACCATCGCGTTCGCGCGACCGCCTCGAAACCCGACGATCTCGGCCGGGATGACTTGGCCTTCGCGCGGCTGCAGGTTGATCCGGTCGCCGATGGCGACGTGGTTCTCCAGTCCTGCCAGTTCCACGGCCAGCCCGGAAATGCCCGCGACGCGGCCGCAAATACGAGCCGGAGGCACGGCAGCAAGGCTGTCCCGTACATTTCTGAGACGATGCGCAAGATTGGTCATACCGATCCGCTTCCATAGCCAAGCTCGTTCCGAAAACGCGACGGAACAGGTGGACTTCAACACGCATTCATTAAGGAGACGTGCATGCCGGAATTATTTCGATAAGCGACCGTTAAAGGCTTGGATGCAACACGCATAGGTAGTAAACAAGCTTTAGCAAAACCTGGAGTAGTGGTCATGAGGGTTCTTCTGGTCGAAGGTGACGTCACAGCCGCGCAGGGCCTGACCCGCATCCTGCAAAATGCCGGCTTCATGGTCGATCATACGGACATGGGCGAGGAAGCGCTCGAGATGCTCCGTCACTATGATTATGATCTGGCAGTCCTGGATCTCGATTTGCCCGACATGGAGGGCAGCGACTTGGTGCGGCGCATGCGCCATGCACGTCATCCGGTCCCTGCCCTGGTGCTATCGGACAGCGCGCAGGCTTCCGTCCGCATCCGCGCGTTCGCGGCCGGCGCCGACGATGTGGTGAGCAAGCCGTTCGACCAGACCGAGCTCGTCGCCCGGATCCAGGCGATCCTGCGTCGCAGCAAGGGGTATGCGGCGCCGGTATTGCAGATTGCCAACCTCCGCCTCAACCTGGACAGCCGAGAGGTCATGGTGGACGAGCGGCCGGTACATCTCACGGGCAAGGAGTACTCCATCCTGGAGCTGCTGGTGCTGCGCAAGGGCATCGTCCTGACGAAAGATGCCTTCCTCAACCACCTCTACGGTGGCATGGACGAGCCGGAGATGAAGATCATCGACGTGTTCATCTGCAAGCTCCGCAAGAAGCTGCAGATCGCGGGCGCCGGCAACCTGATCGGCACCATCTGGGGTCGTGGCTATATGCTTCGCGACGAAGCGGCACCGGTCGCGATGCCGGTTCCGCTTCCGGTTCTGCCGCAAGCCAGAACAGTTCTCTCGGCGGCATAAAGCGCCGAACGGGCCGGAAGGTAAGGCAAGAGCCATCCTGCCGCATTGGACGGACGCGGAAAGCGTCCGTCCTTAGACCGTGAACTGCTCCACGATAATGCGTTCCGAAAGGCTTTGGTCGGGATCGAACAGCA
>CAXSHC010000100.1:0-9024 GCA_964236745.1 uncultured Acetobacteraceae bacterium | reverse complement strand
TCCTGCGCCAGGTAAGCGTTCACCGTGGTGGCGCCGGCGCCGATCATCACCGCGATCGCATGCACGTCGAGGCTCTCGGCGGTGCGCACGTTCAGGCTGGTGAAGGTGCGCAGCGAGTTGCGCACCAGGTGCGTGTGCACCGCCGCGGTGGCCAGGATCATCGGGATGTAGGCGCGGCCCGGTCCCTGGTGCTCGTCGGTCAGGAACACGTGGCCGCAGCCTTCCCGCACCCGTTCCTCCGCCTCGCGGCGTATGCGGGCAAGCGCGTCGCGAAGCCCAGCTTCCCCCTCGTCGGCTGCAAAGGTGCAGTCGATCACGCAGGCATTAGCCCCCAGGAACCCGAGCAGCGCGTGGCACTCGCCGCTGGTCAGCACCGGGCTGTCGAGCTGCAGCAGCTCGCACTGGGTGCCGTTCTCGTCCAAAACGTTGCCAAGGTTGCCGAGCCGGGTGGTCAGGCTCATCACCCGCGTTTCGCGCAGACTGTCGATCGGCGGGTTGGTGACCTGGCTGAACGCCTGGCGAAAGTAGTGCGACAAGCCACGATAGTGCTCCGACAGCACCGCCAGCGGCGTGTCGTCGCCCATGGAGCCGATCGCTTCCGCGCCGTCGGCCACCATGGGGTGAAGGATCACCTCCAGCTCCTCCAGCGTGGTGCCCACCGCCGCCTGCCTGCGGCGCAGCTCCTCGCCGCTCCAGCCGGCCGGCTCCACCGCGTCGCGCACGATGCGGTCGATGCGGTTGATGCGGCCGACCCAGGCTTCGAAGTCCTGGCGCTGCGACAACATGTCGAGCAGGTCGTCGTCGCCGAAGAACCGCGACGCGTCGAGGTCCACCGCAATGGTCTGGCCCGGACCGAGCCGGCCGCGGCTGAGGATGTCGCCCTCAGGGATCTTGACCATGCCGGTCTCGGAGCCCACCACCAGCAGCCGGCTGGCGGTAACGGTGTAGCGCAGCGGGCGCAAACCGTTGCGGTCCAGCCCGGCGATCACCCAGCGTCCGTCGGTGCCGCAGATCGCCGCCGGCCCGTCCCAGGGCTCCATCACCGCGTTGCAGTACTCGAACATCGCCTTGTGCGCGGGCTTCATCTCCGGGCCGGTGGTGGTCGCCGCAGGCACCAGCAGCATCTTCGCCATCGGCGCGTCGCGGCCGGCGAAGCACAGCAGCTCGAACACGTTGTCCAGGGTCGCCGTGTCGGAGCCGCCCGCCTGGATCACCGGCTTGATGTCGTCCATGAACGGGTCGAGCGCCGGGTCGGCGAGCCGGGTCTCGTGGCTCTTCATCCAGTTGGTGTTGCCCGACACGGTGTTGATCTCGCCGTTATGGGCGATGGTGCGGAACGGCTGCGCCAGCTTCCAGGTCGGAAACGTGTTGGTCGAGTAGCGCTGGTGGTAGATCGCGAACCGGCTGACGAAGCGCGGGTCGAGCAGGTCGGGATAAAACTCGGTCAGGTGCTCGGCCAGGAACATGCCCTTGTAGATCAGCGACCGGCAGGACAGCGAGCAGATGTAGAACTCGCCGATCTGCGCCGCGATCACCTGCTTCTCGATGCGACGGCGGATCACGTAAAGGTCGCGCTCGAACTCGGCCTCGTCCGAGCCGCGCTGGCGGATCATGATCTGCTCGATCTCGGGCCGGGTGGCGTTGGCCTTCTCGCCGATGCAGGCGGTGTCGATCGGCACCTGGCGCCAGCCATAGATGCCGTAGCCGAACGCCAGGATCTCCGTCTCGACGATCTGGCGGCAGCGCTCCTGCGCCGCGAGGTCGGTCTTGGGCAGGAACACCTGCCCGACTGCGATCAGGCTACCGACGGCCGCGTTGCCGGTGCGGGCGATCGCGTCGGCGAAGAAGTCCTGCGGGATCTCCAGGTGTATGCCGGCGCCGTCACCGGTCTTGCCGTCCGCGTCCACGGCGCCGCGATGCCACACCGCGCGCAGTGCCGCGATCGCCGCCTCCACCACGTCGCGCCGCCGCACGCCGTCCAGCGCTGCCACCAGCCCGACGCCGCAGGCATCGTGCTCCATCGACGGGTCGTAGCTGCCCGCGAGTACTGACGCGTTGGCGTGCCACGCGGCGACGAAGCCGGTTCCGGATTCGGTGTTCATGCCGCCCTCGCGATCCGTGCTCACAGCGTGACGCCCCGTTGCCGCAACGCGTCGCGCTGCGCGGTCAGCACGTCCTTCGCCACCTGCTGCCCCCACGCCTGCCCGAGCGCCAGGAACGCCGGCACGGCCTGGGTCTGCACCGCCACCAGCTTCACCCCGGTGGGGGAGCGGAAGAACGCGTCTGCCGATTTAAGTTCCGCCGTGGTCATCTCGCCTGCCCAGAACCGGGTGAAGGCGGTCTGCAGCGCGGGCAGGTGCGCGCGCATCGCCGGCAGCAGCACCTCGTCGACAATGCGGCCGGACGCGGCCGCATCCTTGCCGCGCGACGACACCAGCTGGACCATGATGCCTCGCATCGCGGTCATGACCTGGTCCATGCGGGCCTTGCCGCCGGTGTCGGCCATGAGCCGGGCGGCCGCGGCCAGATGCGCCGGGTCGATTGTCGGCGTGGGCGTGGGCGTCGGCATCGGCGTCGGCTGGGCAGCCCGTGCTGCCGGGTGGGCGACGGCGCCCAGCAGCAGCAGGCCGAGCGCTGTCCTGCGCATTCCGTGAACCGCGCTCATTCCGCCGCCTCCGCCACGGGCCGCGCGGCACCCTGTTGTTCCAGCCACAGATGCATCTGTTCCGCGGCGTCCCGGCCGTCGCGTATCGCCCACACCACCAGGCTGGCGCCGCGCACGATGTCGCCGGCGCCGAACACGCCGGGCAGGCTGGTCATGAAGCTGGAGTGCCCGACCTTGAGCGTGCCCCAGCGCGACACCTCCAGCGCGGGCTCGTCCCACAGCGTCGGCAGCGCCTCCGGATCGAAGCCCAGCGCCTTGATCACCAGGTCCGCGTCCAGGGTGAAGCCGCTGTTCTCCACCGGGTCCACCGATTGCCGGCCGGACGCGTCGGGCAGGCCCAGCTTCATCCGCACCGCGCGCACCCCGGTGACGGTGTTGTCGCCCAGGAAGGCTTCCGGGGCGGCGAGCCAGACGAACTCGACCCCTTCCTCCTCGGCGTTCTTCACCTCGCGCAGCGAGCCCGGCATGTTGGCGCGGTCACGCCGGTACAGGCAGCGCACCGACTTCGCCCCCTGCCTGACCGCGGTGCGGACGCAGTCCATCGCGGTGTCGCCGCCGCCGATCACCACCACGTTCTTGTTGCGCGCGTCCAGCAGCCCGCTGTCGAACTCCGGCACCGCGTCGCCGAGCGAGCGGCGGTTGGACACGGTGAGGTAGTCCAGCGCCTTGACCAGCCCGGGCAGGCCGGAACCCGGGCCGCCCAGGGCGCGCGACTTGTATACGCCGGTGGCGATCAGCACGGCGTCGTGGCGTGCGCGCAGGGTGGAGAACGCGATCTCGTGGTCGCTGTCGACGGCGCCGATGCCGCGGCCGAGATGGAACTGGATCGCCCCCTGCTCCAGCAGCGCGTGGCGGCGCAGCACGATGTCCTTTTCCAACTTGAAGCCGGGGATGCCATAGATCATCAGCCCACCGACGCGGTCGTAGCGGTCGTAAACGTGCACCTGGTAGCCCTGCTTGCGCAGCTGCTCGGCCGCCGCCAGCCCACCGGGGCCCGCGCCGACGATGCCGACGGACGCGCTGCGCTCGCGCTTCGGCCGGACCGGCCTGACCCAGCCCTGGTTCCACGCGTTGTCGGTGATGAAGCGCTCGACCGCGCCGATGGTGACGCTTTCGAAGCCCTTCTCGATCACGCAGTTGCCTTCGCACAGGCGGTCCTGCGGGCAGATGCGGCCGCAGATCTCGGGAAAGTTGTTGGTGGCCGAGTTCAGCTCGTACGCTTCCTCCAGGCGGCCTTCTGCGGTGAGCTTGAGCCAGTCGGGGATGTTGTTGCCCACCGGGCAGTGCACCTGGCAGAACGGCACGCCGCACTGTGAGCAACGGCTGGCCTGCGTCTGGGCATGCGGCACCGAGAAGTCGCGGTAGATCTCGCCGAAATCCTGGCGTCGTTCCACGGCGCTGCGCTTGTCGGGCTGGTGCTGGTGCACGGACACGAACTGCAGCATGCGATCGGCCATGAAAGGCACTCCTCACCATCCGGACGCGGGGTTGTCCGGACAGACAGGAAACTAGTGCAGCGGCCAGGGCCTATAAAAGGCAGCTATGCTGTCCTAGCCTCACGTTCTTGCGCCCGCGCCGGCATGGGGCGAAACTTTTATGCACAAACAAGGGCCGGAACGGGACTTTTTGTTCAGGCGGGAAGCTCGCGCTTGCCGCCGCCCGGCCGGTAGCGGGCGAGATAACCCGGCACCACCAGCTCCACCGGCGTGGGTGCGATGCCGAGCGCCTCGAGACCGTCCTGGCCGGGCATCACCACGTTGTCCCGCGACAACATCGCCAGCTGGTCGCGGGTGAGCAGGCGTCCGGGCAGGCGCTCCAGCACCGTGGCCTGCAGCCGGGCCAGCGCCGGCGGCACCGTGAACAGCGGCTGGCGCCGGCGCATCTCCACCATCATCCAGGCGAGCAGTTCCCGGAACGTCCACACGCGCGGGCCGCCCAGCGCGTAAAGGCCGCCGCCGAGGGGATGCCCCGCCGACACCACGACCCGCACCGCGTCGGCGACGTCGCCGGCATACACCGGCTGCATGCGGGTATCGCCGCTGATCACCGGCATCACTGGCGAGAAGCGCGCCATGGCGCCGAACCGGTTGAAGAACGCGTCCTCCGGCCCGAACACCAGCGACGGGCGCAGGACCGTGGCGTTCGGGAACGCGTCGCGCACCGCCGCCTCGCCGGCCGCCTTGCTTCGGCCATAGGCGCTTGGGCTGTTCGGATCGGCGCCGATCGCCGACATCTGCACCAGCCGCGTGACGCCCGACACCGCGGCCAAGCGCGCGACCCGGGCGGCGCCTTGCTCGTGGATCCGGGAAAAGTCGCCGGACTTTCCTTCGGCCAGGATGCCCACCAGGTTGACCACGACCGAGGCGCCCTCGACCGCGCGCGCCACCGTGGCGTCGTCGTCCAGCGTGGCATAGAGCGGCACCACCTGCCCGACCCGGCCCATCATGCGCATCTCGTTGGCACGCGCGGTGTTGCGGCTCGCCACGCGCACCACGTGGCCGTCGGCGGCCAGCCTGCGCACGATGTAGCGCCCCAGGAAGCCGGAGCCGCCGAACACCGTCGCCACGCTGCGCACTGCCATGCCGTTCCGATCCCCATGTCGCGGCGCCGCGGTTCCCGGGCTGCCTGCGTCGCGGCAACACTAGGGGCGCCGACGATGCGCCTCAAGCCGCGTCCCGGCCGGGAGCCGGTCGGCGCGATCCCGCACACGGGCTGTTGACGGCTCCCGCGCGGCTGGCTACATCGCCCCACCACCCGCGGTCCCCGATCGCGGTTGCCCCTTGGCCCAGGTGGCGGAATTGGTAGACGCGCAGGTTTCAGGTATCTGTGGCCGCAAGGTCGTGGAAGTTCGAGTCTTCTCCTGGGCACCATAGGAAACGAACCGTGCCCGGCCGATCCGATCGGCCGGGCGGTTCGCGTTCGCCCGGAACCCTCGTCTCCGTGAGCGTCACCCAGTTCATGCCCCACGCCGCCATCCACCTGCACCAGGGCGACCTCCCGGACGGGATCTCGTTCGGCGCTTCCGTCGCGGTGGACACCGAGACCATGGGCCTCGACCCGCATCGCGACCGCCTGTGCCTGGTGCAGTTGTCGGCCGGCGACAACACTGCGCACTTGGTGCAGATCGTGCCGGAGCGGCTCGGCGGCCACGGCGCCGACTGTCCAAACCTGAAGCGGCTGCTGTCCGACCCGGACGTGACCAAGCTGATGCACTTCGCCCGCTTCGACGTCGGCATCCTGCAGCACGCGCTCGGCATCACCGTGGCGCCGGTGAAGTGCACCAAGATCGCCGCCAAGCTGGTGCGCACCTTCACCGACCGGCACGGGCTGGCGCAGCTGTGCCGCGAGTTGCTGGGCGTCGATCTGAGCAAGCAGCAGCAGACCTCGGACTGGGGCGCCCGCGCGCTGTCGCCCGAGCAGCTGTCCTATGCCGCGTCGGACGTGCTGCACCTCCACGCGCTGTGGTCGCGGCTGGAAGCGCTGCTGCTGCGCGAGGACCGGCTGGCGCTGGCGGAAGCGTGCTTCGCGTTCCTGCCGGCACGCACCCGGCTCGACCTGCTCGGCTACGCGGAGCCGGACATCTTTGCCCATTGACGCGGCCGCACCGGTTCGTGCGGCCTTGGTTGACGCGTACGCGGGCCGATGGCCATACAGGCCGGCCGGCTCCCGCCGGCATCCTGCGGAGCCGACACATCCTTGCATGGCATGACCCGGCCTGATCACCCGCGGCGGCCGGACCGGTGAGCCCACCGGCCGAGCGTCCCGCCCATCCCGTTGCGCCGGCGCCGGTGGAGGAGCCGAGTGCCGCGGTGGCGCGGCGGCGGCTCAGCCTGGAGCAGGGCGTCGGGGTCAGGCGCGTTCCCGACGCCGGACAGATCGCCAGGCGCCGGCGCGTGCTCCGCTGGACCAAGTGGGCGCTGCCGGTGGGTGCCCTGCTGCTGCTGGCGTCCATCGCCGCCTGGCCGGAGCTGCAGCGACAGATGACCACCGCCCGCCTGGGCCTGAGGGAGGCGACGCAGGTGCGCGTGGACAGCGGCCGTATGCTGGGCGCGCGCTACCGCGGCCTGGATGGGCGCGACCGGCCCTACATGATCACCGCGGACGAGGCCCAGCAGGTCGCGCCACCGCAGCCGGAACCGCAGCAAGCGGCCAGGCCGGCCGGCACCAAGGCCGCGGCGGCGGACGACCGGATCAATCTCGTCCGCCCGGTCGCCGACAGCCTGGGCCAGAACGGCGGCTGGATCCGTATCAGCGCCGAGGATGGGGTCTACATGCAGCGCAGCCAGCTTCTCGATCTCGACCGGAACACCAGCTTCTACCGCGACGACGGCATCATGATGACCGGGCCCGACGCCGACCTCGACCTTCGTCGCGGGATCGTCGCGTCCCGGGACTGGGTGCACGCGGAAGGACCGTTCGGCGTGCTCGACGCGCAAGGCTACTTCCTGTCGCAGCGCGACGGTCTGGCGCAGTTCCGCGGACCGGCGCGGCTGGTGCTGAACGACGACCGCATCGCGCGCCCGGTCCCGGCCGCTGCTTCTACCGCTGCCGCTGCCGGGACCGTGCAACGGGCTACAGGATCCGCGCGATGATCCGGTTCCGGCTCGCGGTGGTGGCCGCGGCACTGCTGGCGACGGCGCCGGTCGCGGCGCGCGCGCAGCAGATCGACCTGTCGCATGGCGGCCAGGTGACGGTGACGGCGGTGGGTGGCTTCGACTGGAACCAGAACGCGCAGACCGTGACCGCCTATGGCAGCGCGCAGGCGGTGCGCGGCGGCGTCACCGTGACCGCGGACCGGCTGGTCGCTTATTACCGCAAGAAGCCGACGCCGCCCGGAGGCGCCAAGCCCGGCGCCGGTTCGCTTTCCCCGACCGCCTTGTCCGGCGCCTTGCCTGGCACGTCTTCGGGCACGCTTTCAGGCTCCTCGCCCGGTGGCGATGCGCCATCGACCGCCAACCCGCTCGCTTCTCCTCCCCCGGGCAAGGCCACCGCGACTCCCGGCAGCGTGGATCCGACGCCGGAGAACCCGACCGGGCTGGCGCCGTCGCTGGTCCCGTCCAGGCCCGGCTCAACCGGAGCTCCGGGCGACGACACCTCGGCCAGCGAGATCTACCGACTGGAAGCGATCGGGCACGTCCACATCTTCACCGCCACGCAGCAGGCGTTCGGCGACCATGGGGTGTACGACATCGACCAGGCGGTGATGGTGCTGACCGGGCACGACCTGCGCCTCGTCACGCCGAACGACCTGCTCACCGCGCGCGACCAGATGGAGTACTTCTCGCAGACGCGCATCTCGATCGGGCGCGGCAACGCGGTGGTCACCACCAATGACGGCCGGCGCATACGTGCCGACGTGCTGGTCGGCTACAGCGCGCCGCCGGCCCCGCAGCCGGGTGCGGCACCGGTGGCAAAGCCCGTTCCGAAGCCCGCTGGCGGCTCCACCCCCACTGCCCAGGGCCAGGACCCGATCGGCAGCAGCGGCAAGCTCCAGAAGGTCAACGCGTTCGGCAACGTGGTGGTGCGCACCCAGACCGAAACCGTGCGCGGCGACCGCGGTGTCTACGTGCCGGACAGCGGTATTGCGCGCATCGTCGGCAACGTCCACATCACCAGGGGCCAGAACCAGTTGAACGGGGCGGCGGCGATCGTGAACATGCATACCGGCATCGCGACCATGACCGAGGACCCGGGCGCCCGGGTACAGGGTCTGATCGTGCCAAACGAGGCGGGCGGCGGCACCGGCGGCGCCAACGATGGCCGCGGGTCCGGGGCAAAGCCCCAGGGACGGCCCAAGGGACATCCATGAACAAGATGATGCCCCGCGCCTTCGATCCCGCCATCCTGCCGGGCGACTCGGATGGGCTGCACGCGCACGGCGTCGGCAAGACCTACAAGAAGCGCGAGGTGGTGCAGGCGGTCTCGATCAGCGTGCGGCGCGGCGAGGCGGTCGGCCTGCTGGGCCCGAACGGCGCCGGCAAGACCACCACTTTCTACATGATCGTGGGCCTGGTGCAGCCGGACACCGGCTCCATCAGCCTGGACGGCGCCGACATCACCGGGCTGCCGATGTACAGGCGCGCCCGGCTCGGCATCGGCTACTTGCCGCAGGAAGCCAGCATCTTCCGCGGCTTGAACGTCGAGCAGAACATCATGGCTGCCCTGGAAGCGGTGGAGCCGGATGCCGACCGTCGCGACTCCATGCTGGACGGGCTGCTGGGCGAGTTCGGCATCGGCCATCTGCGCCGCGCGCCGTCGCTCGCCTTGTCCGGCGGCGAGCGTAGGCGCCTGGAGATCGCGCGCGCGCTGGCGAGCCAACCCAACTACATCCTGCTGGACGAGCCGCTGGCCGGCATCGC
>CAXSHC010000099.1:0-9042 GCA_964236745.1 uncultured Acetobacteraceae bacterium | reverse complement strand
CAGGCACACCACCGGGTCGGCCAGCCGGCGCGCCCAGCGGTCGGCGATCGCCGATGGCGGCGCCAGCACGATCGCGCCGGCAAGCTCCGCCTTGGCCGCCACGGTGGCCGGACGCAGGTCGCCGAGCGGGATGCCCATCGCCTCGTAGGCGCGGCACACCGGCAGCAGTGCGCCATGCAGGTAGAGCGGGCGATCCCAGCCGGCGTCGCGGATCAGCCGGATCAGGCGCTGGCACTTGCCGAGCGCGTAGCAGCCGACGACGTGGGTGCGCTCGGGAAACAAGGACACGCTCCCCAGCAGCCGCGCCACCTCGCCCGCCGGCGGCGGATGGCGGAACACTGGCAGCCCAAACGTGGCCTCCGTCACGAACACGTCGCACGGGATCGGCTCGAACGGCAGGCAGGTGGGGTCGGGCACGCGCTTGTAGTCGCCCGACACCACGGCGCGGCTGCCGTTCCACTCCATCGCCACCTGGGCGCTGCCCAGCACGTGGCCGGCCGGCTGCAGCCAGACCCGCACGCCGTTCAGCGTCAGCACCTCGCCGTAGGCGAGCGCCTGCTGCGACCGCCCGGACCGGCCATCGCCCATGCGCACGTCCATGATCGCCAGGGTTTCGGCGCTGGCCAGCACCGCGCCGTGGCCCGGCCGGGCGTGGTCGGCATGGGCATGGGTGATCACCGCGCGCTCGACCGGGCCCACCGGATCGATGAAGAAGCCGCCCGGCTCGCACCAGAGCCCGTCGGGGCAGACCTTCAGCCAGGTGTCGGGATGCGGCATCGCGGGAGCCAAACTGCCTGGATGCCTCCGCAGTTGCGTGTGGTCGCGAAACCCCGCCCGGCGACAGCTCTTATTACGTCATCGAACGGTGTGGCCCGGACGGCAGGCATTGGCAGCCCGCGCCGCAACAACCGTGCAAAGGGATTGTGTCATGAGCGGAATCATCGGCTCGCTTGAAGGCCTGATGCAGGGTGGCGGCACCGCGGGCGGCGCCGGCAACCTCCTGTCCGAAGCGTTCCAGTCGGCCGGGGGCGTGTCCGGGATCGTGTCGAAGTTCCAGCAGGCCGGCATGGGCGACAAGGCGCAATCCTGGATCGGCTCGGGCGGCAACATGTCGCTCGCGGCCGAGGAAGTGACAAAGGTGTTCCCGCCACAGCAGATCGAGTCATGGGCGGCACAGCACGGCATCCCGGCCGGCGCCGCGGCGGGGCTGCTGGCGCACCTGCTTCCGCACGCGGTCGACGGCCAGACCCCAGGAGGGCAGATGGGCGGGCAGATGGGCGCCCAGGGCGGGATGCCGCCGGACAGCACGTCCGAGGGCAATCCGTTCGCCGACGGCCGGGCGTCGGACGCGCCGGACACGGATTCCTACAACGACACCCAGGCGCAGCCGGGCGGCCAAGGTGGCGGACAGGCCGGCGGCGGACAGGGCTTCGACTTCGGCGGCATGGTGCAGCGCCTGATGGGAAGCCGGTAACGCCGGGTTAAGCAGCACCGGCCTATCATCGGCATCTGGATAGAACCACGAGGAGAGCAGGTTGATGCGGCATCTGGAACGGGCATGCTTCGGCGCCCTGCTAATGGGAACATTGGTCGCCGGCGCGTCGCCAACGCGGGCCGAAACGATGAAGGAGTGCAGCGTCAAGTTCCAGGCGGCGAAGCAGGGCGGCACGCTGAACGGCGCAGATTGGAAGACCTTCCGGGCGACGCAGTGCAGCAAAACCGCTTCCGCCGCCGCTACCACCGCTCCGGCATCCGGGTCGCCGGTCGCCGCAGCCGGTCCCACCGTGACCACGGATACGGCCGTCGCCGCACCTTCGCCCGCGCCTGCGACCAAGCGCTCAGCCTCGTCCGGCGATGCGCCGGTCGCCACCGGGAACGCCAGCTTTCCTGGCAAGATCGACGCCAAGTATGCCAGCCTGACCCCTGGTCGGGCGCGCATGAAGACTTGCGACGACCAGTACAAGCTCAACAAGGCCAACGGCGGAAACGGCGGCATGAAGTGGCTGCAGAAGGGCGGCGGCTACTACAGCGCCTGCGTCAAGCACCTCAAGGCCGGCTGAGCCTGCTCCGCGGCCGCTACTCCGCGGCCACGCGCTGGCGCCGCCGCCGGCGGGTGAGCAGTCGCCATGACAAGGCCAGCCCCGCCTTCTGCTGCGCCAGCCATGACCCGGAGGCCAGTGCCTCCGGGGCCCGGTTGTCGCCGGTCTCGACCACGTCGTGCCGGAAATCGGCGGTGCCGAGCATCATGTCCCACCACGGGAACACGCCGCCGTAGTTGCAGGAATTGCGCCCGGCGGCGTCCAGCCCGTGATGGGCACGATGGAATTGCGGCGACACCAGCAGCCGCTCGCCGACCCGGCCGAACGAGATCCGGGTGTTGGCGTGGCTGAAGCTTTCCACCAAGCGCAGCACCAGCACCAGCAGCGGGAACTGCATCGGCGGCACACCGATCAGCAGGCCGGCGGCGATGAACCACACATAGGTGATGACGTCGTCCAGCACGTGGTTGCGGTCGTCGGACCAGAACGTCATCTGCCGCTGCGCGTGGTGCAAGGCGTGCAGCCCATACCACCATCCAAAGGTGTGACTGAAGCGGTGGCGCCAGTAGTCCGCGAAGTCGAGCAGCACCGCGTAGATGAAGAACGTCAGCACCGGCATGCCCATCAGCGCCGGCACGAGGCTGTCCAGGGTCGGCGCAACGTAGCCATGGTCGGCAAGCCAGCCGTTCAGCGCGGTCTGCGTCCAATAGAAGCCGAAGAAGGTGACCAGCGGAAACACGCCGATCCGGGCGACCAGGGTGTAGAACACGTCCATGCCGACGGTTTCGGGCTTGCGCCAGCGCACCAGCGGCATGAACCGCTCCGCCGGCACGCAGATGGCGTAGTTGATCAGCACCTGCAGCACGCCATAGGTGGCGAACAACGCCCACATGAAGGCGGTGTCCTCCCACTGCATCAGCCCCGCATGCCAGAGCAGCGGCAGCAGCACCGTTTCGTGGATCCAGCCGGCGATCCAGGCGAACGGGTCGGTCATGAACGGTCTCCGGATCGACGGACGCGGAGCGCCGATTCGTCCCGACGCAGCCGTCTGCCGGATTCTAGCACGGGAGGCCCGGCGGTGCAGCCTGCCGTACAGGTGCCGACTTGCGCCATGCAGGCGGCTCGGGCTTATTCGCGCGGCATTCCGGAACGGACGCGGAACATGGGGAGGCTTTGCGGATGGCGGCACGGCGGCTGCTGATCGTCGAGGACGAGTTCCTCATCCGGATGACCTTGTCGGAGGTGCTGACGGACGACGGCTACGAGGTGGTGGAGGCAGGTGACGCGGACGAGGCACTGGCAGCGCTCGAACGCCAGCCCGGGTTCGCGGTGATGCTGACCGACATCCAGCTGCCGGGATCCATGGACGGACGTGCGCTGGCGGCCAGGGCGCGTGAAACTCAGCCGGACCTGCCGGTGATCTTCATGAGCGGGCGCCCGGATACGGCCGCAGGCGGTCCGCTCGACCTCCACATCAACAAGCCCTACCTTCCTTCGGCGGTTTCGGCCGCGGTGCGCCGTTTGACCAGCGGCAGCTGAGGCGTCGCCGCTTGGGCTCCCGCGTGGACCAGGTCGAACGGCAGCCGACGCTCAAGGCGGCGTTCGAGGCGTTGCAGGCCGGGCGGTTCGAGGCGGCGCGGGACCTGGCACGACCCTATGCGCAGGGACAGGACCTGGAAGCGCGGCTGTTGCTGGGGCTGTCCCTGGCCGGTAGCCACGACGCCGCGGGGGCGGCGCCCTTGCTGACAAGCGTGGCGACCGCGCGGCCGCAGGCGCTGCATCCCTGCACGGATCTTGTCTCGCTGCTGCAGAAACAGTTCCGCGCACGTGACGCCGGGCCGACCTTTCTGGCTTGCCTGGCGATGACGCCGAACGATCACCGGCTGCATCTCGGCCATGCGCAGCTGTTGTGCGACATGGGGCGGCTGAACGAAGCGATGGCGGCGGTAGAGGAAAGCCTGCGCCTGGCGCCTGACCTGGTGGCAGCGCTGAACCAGAAGGCCATCATCCTGGCCGGCATGAGACGGACGCCCGAAGCGCTGGACCTGTTCCGGCGCGTGGTCGAGCGCGACCCGCGCAACGCGCCGGCCTGGGCCAACCTCGGCTGCACCCTTGCCGGCGAGAACGCGTTCGAGGAGTCGCTGTCGGCCTACCGGCAAAGCATCCAGATCAAGCCCGACGACGCGCAGGTGCGCCTCAACCATTCGATCTGCCTGCTCAAGGCCGGCCGCATGGTGCAAGGCTGGCAGGAGCACGAGTGGCGGTTCCGGCTGCCCGGCCACACCCGCCTGCCGCTCGACCGCATCCTGCCGACGCTGGGCCCGGGCGTCGACCTGTCCGGCCGGAGCGTGCTGCTGACGCACGAGGAAGGGGTCGGCGACACGCTGATGTTCCTGCGCTACGTGCCGCTGCTGGCGCAGCTGGGTGCCAAGGTGTTCGCCTGGGTGCCGCAGAACCTGGCGCGTGTGGTGGCACGGGTGGAGGGCATCGTGGGCGTGATCGCCACCGACGAGGTGCGGCTCGACGCCGATTGGCATTGCCCGTTCATCAGCCTGCCGCGCGCCTTCGCCGGCACGCAAACGCCGTGGGGCGTGGCGCCGCCCTATCTCGACACCGACCCGGCGGCGGTCGCGTCCGCCTCGCTGCACCTGCCGCGCGCCGGCAGCGGCAGGCCGTCGCTGCGGGTGGGGCTGGTCTGGGGCGGGGCGCCCCGGCCGGACCACCTGCCGGCCAATGCGGTCGACCGGCGGCGGAGCATGGGGCTGGACCAGCTGGCGCCGTTGGCGGCCCTGCGCCACGTCAGCCTGGTGAGCCTGCAGTTCGGCCCCTATGCCCGTGCGCTGCACGATCCGCCGCCAGGGCTGCACCTGGCGGACCCGATGGAGTTCGTGGGCGACATGGACGACACCGCCAGCCTGATGCGCTCGCTGGACGTGGTGGTGAGCGTCGACACCTCCATGATCCATCTGGCGGGCGGGCTTGGCGTGCCGGCGATCCTGATGGACCGCTACGACAACTGCTGGCGCTGGTTCCATGGCCGTACCGACAGCCCCTGGTATCCGTCCGTGACGATCGTGCGACAGACGCGGCTCGGCGAATGGGCCGGCGTGGTGGAGCGGTTGGTGCCGATGCTGCAGCGGATGGCGGACGCCAAGCAGGCGACGTTCGCCTGAGGCCGGATTCCGATCAGGTGGATCGCCTGACCGGGTCGAGGGTGTCCTGGCCGCGCCGGTCGCTCGAGGCCTGGGGTTCGGGCAGCGTCAGGCCGCCAAGCGCACCTCGACCAGCAGGCTTTCCACGGCCTTGACCAGGTTGGTCGACTTCATCGACAGCGACTGGACCGAGCTGTTGAGCTGTTCCGCCGCCTCGGTGGTCTGGCCGGTGTCTCCCTGGATGCCGCCCATGAGCTGGTCGACCTGCTGGTTGCTGGCCGCCGCCTGGGTGGCGCTTTGAGCGATCTCGGAGGTCGCCATGCCCTGCTCCCTCACCGCCGACGCGATGCCGGAGCTGATGTCGCGCATCTCGGTGATGGTGCCCACGATGCTGGAGATGGCCTGCACCGCTTCGGCGGTGGCCGCCTGCATCTGGGTGATCTGGGTGCCGATGTCGGCGGTGGCCTTGGCGGTCTGCGCCGCCAGCTGCTTGACCTCGTTCGCCACCACCGCGAAGCCCTTGCCCGCGTCGCCGGCGCGTGCGGCCTCGATGGTCGCGTTGAGCGCCAGCAGGTTGGTCTGCTGCGCCACTTCCTCGATCAGGCGCACCACCACGCCGATCCGGCTGGCGCCTTCCGACAGGGCGTTCACCACCGTGTCGGTGCGCCGTGCATCCTCCACCGCGCGCTCGGCGACCTTGGTCGACTGCCCGACCTGCTGCATGATCTCGGCCACCGACGCGGACAGTTCTTCTGCCGCGGCGGCAACCGTCTGCACCCCGGAGTTGGCTTCCGCCATGGCGCCCGCGATGGCGCCCACATGGCTCGCCGAATGGTGGGCGGCGCTGGCGATGCTGCGCGTGCTCTGGTCCAGGTCACGGGTCGACAGATCGATGTCGCTGACCACACCGCTCATCCTGGCTTCCAGCGCCTGCGCGAAGCTTTCCGCCGTGCGCCGCCGCAGGGCAGCTTCCGCTTCTGCATACGCTTCCTGCAGCACCTCCAGGTCGAACCAGGCCGCCTTCTGCAGGGCGATGCGCTGGCCGCGCCGGGTCGCGACACCCCGTGAAGGCAGCCGTTGGAACCGGTCGAGCTCCAGGTCGCGGATCACGCCGTTTGTCACGCTGAAGTGGCAAAAGGTGAGGGCATAAGCCGGCACCTTGTGGTCGAGAAACGTTGTGGCAAGTTGCTGGGCGCTTTCGATGAACCCGTCGCCCAGGTCGCCGCGCAGCATCCGCTGCCAATGTGCCAGGCGTACCCGATGAACCGAAGGATCCATCAACGCGGTTCGGATCTCGGGCCAATGGACAAAGGCCGAATGCAGCTCTTCCAGCAGCTGCGGGAAGCGGGCATTCCCATAGCTGCCCAGCCCGCGCAGCTGCGCCCGATCGTTCTCCGTGATCGAGAAGGCAGCGAAACGCTCGTGGTTCTGTCGGTCAGTCAGGTGATGCATGGGTGTCTCGGCGCCTGGAGTTCGTCGGTCGGCCGATGCTGACACGCCATATCATAAAATGAGGTTAATGCCGGTCGGACCGGCGCATCCTTGTCCGGGACGCACCTTGCACACCGCCGTTGCAGCCGCGACCATGGCGCATGCCCAACCTGCGTCGCCTGCTGCCAATGCTGTGCCTAGTCGCTCCGCTTGCCGACGCGAAAGGGGCGCCGCCGACCGGGAAACCCGCGCACCACGACGCGGTGACGCATCCGTCCGACGCGCCGCCGCCGTTGTCCGGTACGCCGGACACCAGCGTGATCTTCGCCCCGTTCGAGGTCGGCAACCGCCCGAATGCGTTGCGTTCCGGCAGCGGCAGGCCGGGGTCTTTGTTCTGGCAGAACCGCGCCGACTACACCATCAAGGCCGCGATCGACACCAGCTCGCACCGCCTCTCGGGAACCGAAACGATCAGCTACACCAACAACAGTCCCGATGCGCTCGACGTTCTGTGGGTGCAGCTCGACCAGAACATCTACCGCGCCGACAGCCGCGCCCGCTTCGCCGACGCCTACCTGGGCAGCAACGCGACCGACGGTGACGTGATCGAAAGCGTGTCGGTGCAGAACAACAACAAAGACGTTCCGGCGTCGTATCTGGTGTCCGACACCCGGATGCAGGTCAGGCTGCCCACGGCACTGGCCGCCAAGGGTGGCCACCTGCGGCTGCGGATCAGCTGGCACCACACGGTTCCGGGCCCTTGGGGCGGACGCACCGCGGTCACGCCGACCAAGAACGGCGACATCTATGAGATGGGGCAATGGTTCCCGCGCATGGCGGTGTACGACGACCTGCGCGGCTGGGACACCGCGCCCTATCTCGGGCAGGAGTTCTACCTCGAGTACGGCGACATCGACTACAGCGTGACGGTGCCGTGGAACTTCCTGGTGCAGGGCTCCGGCGCGCTGCTCAACCCGGGGGAAGTGCTGACCGCCACCGAGCGCGCCCGCCTGGCGCAGGCGGCCGTCAGCGACGCGACGGTGATGATCCGCTCGCCCGACGAGATCACGGATCCCGCCACCCGGCCGACCCGCTCCGGCACCCTGACCTGGCACTTCCGCATGCAGAACACGCGCGACGTGGCCTTCGCCGCGTCCGCCGCGTTCGCCTGGGACGCGGCCCACATCGACCTGCCGCCGGTGGCGCCGGCCCTGGGCGCCAAGCCCGTGCCGCGCCTGGCAATGTCGATCTACCCGGTCGAGGCCGCCGCCAACTGGAAGCGCTCCACCGGGTACGTGAAGCATGCGATCGAGTACTTCTCGGCCAAGTGGTATCCGTTCCCCTGGCCGAACGCGGTCAACCTAGCCGGGCACGGCGCCGGCATGGAGTACCCGGCGATGGCGTTCGACGCCATCGACGACGCCGGCTCCCCCTTGTTCTGGATCACCACGCACGAGCTCGGCCACGGCTGGTTCCCGATGATCGTCGGCTCCAACGAGCGTTGCTTCGCGTTCGTCGACGAAGGCTTCAACACCTTTATCGACGTGTACGCGTCCGACCACTTCAACCACGGCGAGTACGCGCCCAAGCGCGATCCCGAGTACGCGCCGGGCGGCGGCAATCCGGTGGACGAGATCATCCCCTGGCTGCAGGACCCGAACGCGCCGTCCATGCTGTCGCCATCGGACGAGGTGACCGAGCGCTACCGGCACCCGATCACCTACTTCAAGTCGGCGCTGGGGCTGGTGCTGCTGCGCGAGCAGATCCTCGGCCCGGACCGCTTCGACCCAGCGTTCCGCCGCTACATCGCCACCTGGGCCTACCACCACCCGACGCCGTACGACTTCTTCCGGTTCATGGACAGCGAGGCGGGCGAGGACCTGTCCTGGTGGTGGCGCGGCTGGTACCAGCACAACTGGACGCTCGACATGGGCATCGCGTCGGCCACCTATGCCGACCACGATCCGGCCAAGGGGCTGGTGGTGACGCTGGTCAACCACGGCTGGCTGGTGATGCCGGCGAGCCTGCGCGTTTCCGCCGCCAACGGCACCGAAACCCGGATCACGGTGCCGGTGGAAGCCTGGATGAAGGGCAACCAGGTCAAGGTCACGCTGCCGACGCACGGCACCGTCCGCACGGTGGCGCTGGATCCGGACCACAAGCTTCCCGACACCAACCGAGGCGACAACCAGATCGACGTGGCGCCCTAGGCCGGCAGGCTGGTCTCCGGCGAACCCTGACCAGTGCCGCAAGCGGATCCACACCTCGATCGAAATGCGACCGCGATCCGACGAGGAAAGGCACGGCATGAGCGATGGGCATGGTCGGCGGCGAGAACGCGGTCGCCGGCGTGCTGAAGCGCCTGCTAGGCCGGATTGACATTCAGGATTCACAGCGGGCGCGATCACTGGTTCATAGGC
>CAXSHC010000098.1:0-9067 GCA_964236745.1 uncultured Acetobacteraceae bacterium | reverse complement strand
GCCCGGTAGCGGGAGTTCCGGCCAAGGCGCCGGCCCCTGCCTTGTCCACGTCAGCCAGGACGGGCGCCGTAGCGACGCTCGCGCCGGGTGAACACGTCGATTGCCTCGGCGAGGTGGCGGGCCTCGAAGTCGGGCCACAGCACGTCCAGAAACACCAGCTCGGCATAGGCGGACTGCCAGAGCAGGAAGTTGGACAGCCGGCACTCGCCGCTTGTGCGTATCACCAGATCCGGGTCAGGGATGCCGTCGGTGGACAGGTAGCGGGCGAAGCCGGCCTCATCCAGCGCGTCCAGCTGCAAGGCGCCGGCTTGGTGGGCGGCAGCGATGCGGCGGGCCGCCTGCAGGATCTCCGCCCGCGCGCCATAGGACAGCGCCACGATCAGGGTCAGCCGGGTGTTGGACGCGGTGAGGCGTTCGGCGGCTTCCAGCTCGGCGCGTATCTCGGGGCCGAACCGCTCGTGCTCGCCGATCACCCGCACCCGCACCCCTTCGCGGTGCAGCTCGGCGATCTCGCTGCGCAGGTAGTGGCGAAGCAGGGCGGTGAGGTCGGTGACCTCGTCGACGGGGCGGCGCCAGTTCTCGGAGGAGAACGCGTAAAGGGTGAGCCAGCGGACGTTGTTCTCGATCGCGGCGCGTATGCAGCGTCGCACCGCCTGCGCGCCGGCGCGGTGGCCCGCCACGCGCGGCAGCCGGCGCCCGGCGGCCCAGCGGCCGTTGCCGTCCATGATGATGGCGACGTGGTCCGGGCGGGCGCCGCGATCGGCGCCGGCCGGAGCCGCAACCGGAACGGGAGGCACGGGCAGGACGGTTTCCGGCTCTGCCAAGCGTCAAACCTGCTTGATCTCGCGGTCCTTGTCCGCGAGGCCATCGTCGATCCGCTTCACGTAGCTGTCGGTCAGCTTCTGCACCACGTCGGACCAGTCCTTGACGTCGTCCTCGCTGATCTCGCCCTTCTTCTCGAACCCCTTGACCTGGTCCATGCCGTCGCGGCGCACGCCGCGCACCGCGATCTTGGCGTTCTCGGCATAGCGGCCGGCGGCCTTGGCCAGCTCGACGCGCCGCTCGGCGGTGAGCATGGGGATCGGCACGCGCACGATCTGGCCATCCGCGGACGGGTTCAACCCCAGGCCAGCGTCACGTATCGCCCGCTCCACCGCGCCCACCAGGGTGCGGTCCCACACCTGCACGTTGATCATGCGCGCTTCCGGCACCGCGATGGAGCCGACCTGCGTGATCGGCACCTCGCCGCCATAGGCCTCGACACGCACGGGCTCGAGCAGGGCCGGGCTGGCGCGTCCGCTGCGCAGGCCGGCGAAGTCGCGGCGCAGGGTTTCCAGCGCGCCGTCCATGCGTCGCGTCAGGTCCTGTGTCAGGCTGTTCTGGTCGGCCACGGTTGCAAACTCCCGATGACGTGCGGATCCGGTGCGGCGTTCGGTCAGGCCGGGTCGACGATCCGGGTGAAGCGGCCCTCGCCGCGCATCACCCTGGCGAAGGCGCCTGGGGCGTGGATGTTGAACACGATGATCGGCAGGTTGTTCTCGCGTGCCAGGCTGATCGCGGCGGCGTCCATCACGTTGAGGTCCCGCGACAGCACGTCGAGGTAGCTCAGCTCCTCGAACCGGGTCGCGTCGGGATTGCGGCGCGGATCGTCCGAATACACCCCGTCCACCTGGGTGCCCTTGAACAGCGCGGCGCAATCGAGCTCGGCGGCGCGCAGGGCGGCGGCGGTGTCGGTGGTGAAGAACGGGTTGCCGGTGCCGGCGGCGAAGATCACCACCCGGTTCTTCTCCATGTGGCGCATGGCCCGCCGGCGGATGTAGGACTCCGCGATCCCTGGCATCTGGATCGCCGACATCACCCTGGTGTCGACGCCGACCTTTTCCAGCGCGTTCTGCATCATCAAGGCGTTGATCACGGTGGCCAGCATGCCGGCATAGTCGCCCTGCGCCCGGTCCATGCCGCGCGCGGCCGCAGCGATGCCGCGGAAGATGTTGCCGCCGCCGATCACCAGCCCGACCTGGATGCCCATGGCGTGCACGCTGGCGACGTCGGCGGCGATGGCCGACACCGTGTCCGGGTCGAGCCCGAAGCTGCCGGACCCCATCAGCGCCTCGCCCGACACCTTCAACAGCACGCGCCGGTAGAGCACCGTGAGCGAGGGGTCGGCGCTTCGGTCGGGTCCGGTCATCGATCCTCGCGGCGTGGCGGTCCATCCGGGACGAGCCCGGTTGGCGCGCTCCTCATAATGCCCAGGTCCGGTGCCCACAAGCGCCGTGATGAGCGGTGCCGGCGGACCATCAGCAGCCGCAACTGAACTGCTGCGTCGACCGGTCAGTCCAGGTTGTCCAGCCCGATCGCGCGCAGCCGGGCCCCCTCCTCGTCCCACCCGGCGCGTTCCTTGACGTTGAGGAACAGGTGGCAGGGCCGTTCCAGCAGCGACGACAGGCCGTGACGCGCCTTCTGGCCAATCTCCTTGATCCGGCTGCCGTTCTCGCCGATCAGGATCGCCTTGTGGCCGGCGCGCGACACGTAGACCGTGGCCTCGATCCGCACCGAGCCGTCGGGGCGCTCCTGGAAGCTTTCGGTCTCGACCGTGCAGGAATACGGGATCTCCTCCTGGGTCTGCAGAAAGATCTGCTCGCGCACCAGCTCGGCCGCCAGCAGCCGGTCCGGCAGGTCGGTGAGGTCGTCCTCTGGGTAAAGGAACGGGCCTTCCGGCAGCGCCAGCGCCAGCGCGTCCAGCAGGTCCTCCAGCCCGTCGCCCTTGCGGGCACTCACCATGTACACGTGCTCGAACGGCACCAGCTCGGCCAGCGCCCTGGTCAGCGGCAGCAGCTGGCCGCGCTCCACCGCGTCGGTCTTGTTCAGCACCAGCCAGGTGCGCCGGCGCGTGGTGCGCAAGCGCTCAGCGATCGTGCGCACGCCGTCGGTCAGGCCCTTCTGGCTGTCCACCAGCAGCAGCGTGATGTCGGCGTCCTCCGAGCCGGTCCAGGCGGCGGCGACCATGGCGCGGTCGAGCTTGCGCCTGGGCTTGAAGATGCCGGGCGTGTCAACCAGCAGCAGCTGGCTGGCGGTGCCGGCCACCCGTCGCACCAGGATGCCCAGCACGCGGAACCGGGTGGTCTGCGCCTTGGGGCTGACGATCGACAGCTTGGCGCCGGTCAGCCGGTTGAGCAGGGTCGACTTGCCGGCATTGGGCGCGCCGACAATGGCGACAAAGCCGCAGCGCTCGGCCACGGGCACGTCCGGGCTCATGCCAGCTGCTCCAGCAGGCCGGACGCGGCCAGGCTTTCGGCGACCCGCTTGGTCCCGGCCTCGCCGGTGGCGGAGCGTCCGGCCGCCTCCGCGCGCACGGTGAAGCGCGGCGCGTGCGAAGGCCCTTCGGCCGCTTCCAGCACGTACACCGGCAACGGCATGCCGCGCCCGAGCAGCCATTCCTGCAGCGCGGTCTTGCTGTCCTTGGGCGGCAGGGTCTGCCCGCTCATGACGCCGCTCCAGGCGGAGCGGACGAACGCCCGCGCCGGCTCAAGCCCGCCGTCGAGAAAGGTGGCGCCCAGCACCGCCTCCACGCTGTCGGCCAGCACGTTGGCGGCGTCGCGTATGCCGGCGCGGTCCTCGTGCGGCGCCACCTCGAGCGCCTCGCGGAAGCCGAGCTCGGCGGCGATGCCCGCCAGCACCGGGCGCGACACCAGCTGCGCCAACCGCGGCCCGAGATGGCCTTCCTGCTCCTCCGGATAGCGCTCGATCAGCCATTCGGCCATCAACAGGCCCAGCACCCTGTCGCCGATAAACTCCAGCCGTTCGTTGGAGCCTTGTCCCTTGCGCCCCATACCCTTCTGCGACGACCGGCGCTTGTGCCGCCCGCCCGCTCCGCCGCCGCGTGCCTCATGGGCTGCGGAGCGGTGGGTCAGGGCCTCGCGCAGCAGCGCCGGCTTGCGGAACCGCCAGCCGATGGTGCGCTCGATCCCGGCAAGCGCTTCCGGCGGCTCCTGCCCGGCCACGCTCCCAGCCGTGCTCAACGTACCCAACTGAACAGCCGGTTCCAGCGTATCTCGGCCGGCCAGTCCCAGAACTGCCACACCGGATGACGGGCGTCGTAGGAGAAGAAGATCAGCTCCGCCTTGCCGACCAGGTTCTCGATCGGCACGTAGCCGAGATCGTCCATGAAGCGGCTGTCCGCGCTGTCGTCGCGGTTGTCGCCCATGGCGAAGAAGTAGCCGGGCGGCACCACGTATTCAGGGGTGTTGTTCTGCTGGCCCTCGTCGGTCAGGCGCAGGATCTGGTGCCGGACCAACCCGCGGCCGGCGCTGCCTGGCAGAAGCTCGGTGTAAAGCCGGCCGGCCAGCTCTCGCCGCTGCTCGTCCACCGCGACGTAGTCCCCGTCGTCGGTGCGCGGCACCTGGACGCCGTTCAGGAACAGCTGGCCGTCGCGCACCTGGATGTGGTCGCCGGGCAGGCCGACGATGCGCTTGATGTAGTCGATGGACGTGTCGCGGGTGTAGCGGAACACGGCGACGTCGCCCCGATGCGGCAGGCTGCCCAGGATGCGGCCGGAAAACAGGTTGGGCGAGAACGGCAGGGAGAAGCGGGAAAAGCCGTACGACGGCTTGGACACGAACAGGTAGTCGCCGACCAGAAGCGTCGGGATCATGGAGCCGGAAGGAATGTTGAACGGCTCAAAGGCGACGGTGCGCACCACGGCCGCGATCAGCAGCGCGTAGACGATGGTCCGCACGGTCTCGCCGAATCCGGAGCGGCCCGCCCCAGCCCTGCCGTCCCTCGCTCTGGAGGCCGGATGCACGGGAGGGGTGGTGTTCTTGAACAGGCTCATGGCGACAGGATGCGTCCGGATGGAGGCCGGTTCCGAAGCCGGACGGCCGATCCGGAACGGGCGGGATCAAGCCGACGGCGCCGTGTCGTGTCAAGCGATCGCCGGGGCCGCCACCGCCTGGATCATCACCTGGGCGAAGGCGTAGGGCGGCTCGTCGGTCATGCTCAGGAGCACCAGCGGGTGGTGTCCGGGCGGCATCAGCTGTTCGAGCTGGCGCAGCGCGCCGTCGGTCAGGCACAGGGTCGGCTGACCGGATGGGAGGTTCACCACCCCCATGTCGCTGTGGAACACCCCCTGACTGAAGCCGGTGCCGAGCGCCTTGGCGCAGGCTTCCTTGGCGGCCCAGCGCTTGGCGAAGGTGGCGGCGTGCAGCGCCTGCGTGCGCCGGGCGGCCTTGGCCCGCTCGGTGTCGGTGAAGCAGCGCTGGAGGAACCGCTGCCCGTGCCGTTCGATTGCCCGCTCGATGCGCCGGATGTCGCACAGGTCGGAGCCGAGCCCCACGATGATCGCCATGCCGCCTCCGTACGCCGGTTTGTCAGGCCTTGGCGCGTTCGACCTGGGTGATGCCGCCCGCCGAGCGCAGGCCGGCGATCACCGTGGACAGGTGGCGCAGGTCGCGCACCTCCACGTCCACCAGGATCTCCATGAAGTCGAGCTGGCGGTTGACGATCTTGAGGTTGACCACGCTGGCTTCCTGCCTGGACACCGCGTTGGTCGCCGCCGCCAGCACCGACGGCTCGTTGGCGGCGATCACGCTGATGCGCCCGACATGGGTTTCGGTCGCCTGGCCGCGCCCGGTGCCGTCATAGTCCCAGTCGATGTCGAGGAAGCGCTCCGGGGTGGCGGCGAAGCCTTCCAGGGTCTGGCAGCCGGCGGTGTGCACGGTGATGCCCTTGCCGTTGGCGACGATGCCGACGATGCGGTCGCCCGGCAACGGATGGCAGCAGCCGGCAAAGTGCTTGGCGACACCGGAGCCCAGCCCGACCAGGGACAGGCCGCCAGCACCGCCCCCGGCACCGCCGCCGCTCCGCTCGGCGCGCAGGCTGCCGCGGCCGGGCAGGCTCGGTACCATGCGCGGGCCGCGCGCCGCCTGCCGCAGCTCGGGATAGGTCGCCTGCACCACCTCCTTCGGGCCCAGGTTGCCGTTGCCGACCGCGACGTAGAGGTCGGTCAGGCTGGCGCTCTTCAGCCCCTTGAGCGCGCCTTCCAGCACCTTCTCCGAGCCGTCCACGCCTTCCTGGCGGAATGCCTTGGCCAGCGCCGCGCGGCCGGCGTCGAGATGGGTTTCCCGGGCTTGGGCAGCGACGTGGCGGCGGATGCGGGCGCGCGCCTTGCCGGTGACGACGAAGCGTTCCCAGGCTGGCGACGGGGTGCCGCCGCGCGCGGTCATGATCTCGACCTGGTCGCCGTTCTGCAGCTCGTGGCGCAGCGGCATCAGTCGGCCGTTGACCTTTGCGCCGACGCAGCTATCGCCGATCTGGCTGTGCACCGCGTAGGCGAAGTCGACCGGGGTGGCACCGCGCGGCAGCGGGATCAGCTGCCCCTTGGGGCTGAAGCAGAACACCTGGTCCTGGTACAACTCGAGCTTGGTGTTCTCCAGGAACTCGTCCGGAGCGGCCGAATTCTCCAGGATCTCCAACAGGTCCTGCACCCAGCGCAGGCGCCTGGCCGACGCAGGAGCACCCTCGCCCAGCCCCTTGTAGGACCAGTGCGCGGCCACGCCGTTGTCGGCCACGTCGTGCATCTCGGCGGTGCGTATCTGCACCTCGATCTTCTGGTTGCGCGGGCTTCGCAGCGTGACCCCGGTGTGCAGGCTCTGGTAGCCGTTGGCCTTGGGGGTGGAGATGTAGTCCTTGAACCGCCCGGCGATGGTCGGATAGGCGGCGTGCACCGCGCCCAACGCCACGTAGCAGCTTTCGCGCGTGGGTACCATGACCCGGAACGCCATCAGGTCGGACAGCTGCTCGAAGGCGACGTTGCGCTTCTGCATCTTCTCCCAGATGGAGAAGGGCGACTTCTCGCGCCCCGTCACCTCCGCCTGCGGCACGCCCGCCTCGGCGCACAGGCGGGCAAGGTCGCGCCGTACCTCCTCGATCACGTCGGCACCCTGCCCGCGCAGGTAGTTCAGCCGGGCGCGTATGGTGGCGTTGTGCTCCGGCTCCAGCTCGGCGAAGGACAGGTCCTGCAGCTCGGTCTTGACCTTGTCCATGCCGATACGGCCGGCGAGCGGCGCATAGATGTCCATGGTCTCGGAAGCGATGCGCTGGCGCCGGTGCGGCTCGCGCACGCAATGCAGGGTGCGCATGTTGTGCAGCCGGTCGGCGAGCTTCACCACCAGCACGCGTATGTCCCGGCTCATCGCCAGCACCAGCTTGCGGAAGTTCTCCGCCTGCTTGGTGCGATCCGATTGCAGTTCCAGCCGAGTGAGCTTGGTGACGCCATCCACCAGCGCCGCCACGGTGGGCCCGAACTGCGCTTCCAGCTGCGGCAGCTTCAGGCCGGTGTCCTCGACGGTGTCGTGCAACAGCCCGGTACAGATGCTGGCAACGTCGAGCCGGAACCCGGCGAGCATGCCCGCGACCGCGAGCGGGTGGGTGATGTAGGGCTCGCCGTTGTCGCGCCGCTGGCCTTCATGGGCTTGGGCAGCGATGGCGAAAGCACGTTCGATCGCCTCGACGTCGGCGCCCGGGTGGTAAGACCGCACCCGCCGCACCAAGCCGGCGCAGCTGATTTGACGCTCCGGCGACGGCTCGGGCGGTGCGCTCGACGCCATCACCGGTCCGTCCGGCGCCCGCACAACCGGATGGCAGCCTGGAACACCGATCCTGTGGTCAGCTCCAGGCCACATTCCCTTCCCTATCGGCGGGCGCGGCCGCCGAGCTCGGCCTCGATGGCCGCCTCGAGCTCCTCGGGCGACAGCTCGGTGCCCATGGTGCCGGCCTCCTCCTCGGCGGAGACGTCCTGCAGGCCGAAGATGTTCTGGTCGGTCGGGATCAGGTCCAGCACCTCCTCGTCGGCAGGCTCGGGCTCCGGTGCGCGGGCCAGGGACTTCACCAGATCACTGTGCAGGCGATCCAGGTCGACGGTCTCGTCGGCGATCTCCCGCAGGGCGACCACCGGGTTCTTGTCGTTGTCGCGGTCGAGCGTCAGCTCCTCGCCGCGGCTCAGGTTGCGCGCGCGCTGGGCCGCGAGCAGCACAAGCTCGAAACGGTTGGGGATACGTTCAACGCAGTCTTCGACGGTGACGCGCGCCATGCGGCCAGCCTCCGTAATGTCATCGGTGTGGAACAGCTCGAGATAGCGAGCCCCAGCCGTCATAGCAAGGCCGCCATGGCAAGGCCACCGTGGCAAGGGCAACGCTTTCACGGCAGCGGCGAGATCGCGTCCGGCGACAGCTCGGCCTCCGCCAGGGACGCGATCATCGCCCGGAGGTCCTGGCCGATGCGGGGATGCACCCAGTCCGGCGCCACGTCGCGCAGCGGCAGAAGCACGAAGGCGCGTGCGTGAGCACGCGGATGGGGCAGCACCGGATCCGGAGCGCTCCGGAGCATGCGTCCCCCCTCGCCCATGGCGACGAGGTCAAGGTCGAGGGTGCGCGGGGCGTCAATAACGCTGCGCACCCGGCCCTGCGCCGCCTCGACCTCGTGCAGCACCGACAACAGCCAGGCCGGGTCGGGCTGCCCGCAGCCGGGCCCGGGATGCAGCCGGACCATCCCGTTCACGTAGTCGGGCTGGGTGGAGCGCGGCACGGGCGCCGAGCGGTACCAGCGCGACACCGTGATCACCGCGAGGCCGGGCAGGCGCCGCAGCGCCTCGACCGCGTCCATACAGGATTGGTAGGGTGTCTGACCGTTCGCACCGGACAGGTTGGCGCCGACCGCGACCAGGATCATCCCCGGCAACGCGAACGGAGGGAAGACGGCGCGCTTGAGCGCCGCACTCCGGGGAAACAAGGCCAGGAGCACGGCATCATGATCTTCCGGCAGGACGAGCGCGTTTGTCTCTTCATCGACGGCGCCAACCTTTATTCCGCGTCCCGCAACCTCGGCTTCGACGTCGACTACCGCAACCTGCTCAGCTTCTTCCGCGCCCGCTGCAACGTCCTACGCGCCTACTACTACTCGGCCGTGCTCGACAGCGACGAGTATTCGCCGCTCAAGCCGCTGACCGACTGGCTGGCCTACAACGGCTACACGCTCGTGACACAGACGGCGCGCGAGTTCACCGACAACAACG
>CAXSHC010000097.1:0-9135 GCA_964236745.1 uncultured Acetobacteraceae bacterium | reverse complement strand
CACGGCGCATGCGCCGGCTGATCTCGCTCACCATGCGGTGCTGCAACAGGGATTCGAGCAGCCGTTCCTCCTGCCGGTCCTGTTCAGTGTTGTCCTGGATGGTGCCGCGTCCCCCGCACAGGCTGCCGTCCGCCGCGTGCAGCGGCGTGGACGAAATCAGGATGCTGACCGCCTCCCCGTCCGGGCGGCGCAGCCAGGCGCGATGACGACGCACCGGGGCTTCCGGCAGGAACGGGTTGAAGCCGGACACGCTGTCCGGGCGGACCAGAAGCGTTTCCGCCGCCACGCCCAGCAGGGTGCGCGTGCTCCATCCGAACGCTTCGGCCGGGCCAAGCAGCACGAAGGCGCCGTCGGCATCGGTCTCGAACGTCAGGTCGCACGCGATCAGCGCGAGGTCTCGCCAGCGCGCCCTGCTGTCGATCAGGGCGGCAAAGCCCCCCGCATCCGGTGCGTTCGAGGACAAGGAAAGAGTGGGTCCGGTCATAGCCATGGATTGCATCTCATCTTGACCCCGACTCTCGTCCTGAAAGTTGAACTGTTGGTAAACAACTATGCCAGGTTGTGGCGAGGAAGCGATCACGTCGCGTTGACAGCGACCAGCCGGCTGAGCATGGTCCGCGCCGTCCACAGCACCCGTTCACAGCACCCGTCCCTGGGGCCGATGCCGTTTGGCATCAGGCGGGGCGCCACCAGCCGGACCCGTTCATGACCGACGACACCCTCCGCCAACGGATCGATGCTTTATGGGATCGGCGAGACGCGCTGTCGCCCGCCACCGTTGGCGCCGACCGCGACGATGTCGACCAGGTGCTGGCAGCGCTCGACAGCGGGGCGCTTCGTGTGGCGGCGCCCGGCTCCGACGCGCCATCCGGCGACTGGATCGTGCACGAATGGCTGAAGAAGGCCGTGCTGCTGTCGTTCCGCCTCAACGACAGCGTGCCCATGCCGGGCGTGGGCGACGGCCCGGCCTTTGACAAGGTGCCGGGCAAGTTCAGCGGCTGGGACGCCGCCCGCTTCGCCGCCGCCGGCTTCCGTGCGGTTCCCGGGGCGGTGGTGCGCCGTTCCGCCTTTGTGGCACCCGGCGTGGTGTTGATGCCATGCTTCGTCAACGTCGGCGCCCGGATCGAGGCCGGCACCATGATCGACACCTGGGCCACGGTGGGATCCTGCGCTCAGATCGGCCGTAACTGCCACATCAGCGGCGGCACCGGGATCGGCGGGGTGCTGGAACCGCTCCAGGCGGCACCGGTGATCATCGAGGACGATTGCTTCATCGGCGCCCGGTCGGAGGTGGCCGAAGGAGTGATCGTGGAGCGGGGCAGCGTGCTGTCGATGGGGGTGTTCCTGGGCGCCTCGACCCGGATCGTCGACCGCGCCAGCGGCGAGGTGTTCGTCGGCCGGGTTCCCGCCTACTCGGTGGTGGTGCCGGGCACGATGCCACCGCGTCCGGCGGAGGACGGCCGACCGATGCCGTCCCTGGCCTGCGCCGTGATCGTGAAGCGGGTCGATGCGCGCACCCGCGCCAAGACCGCGATCAACGAGCTGCTACGCGATTGAGCGCGCCTGTTTCCTTGTCCGGGCTGCTGCCCCTGGCGCAGGCGCTGATCCGCTGCGCGTCCGTCACCCCGGCCGATGGCGGGGCGCAGGCGGTGCTGACGGACGCGCTGCACCGGCTCGGCTTCGCGGTGTTCCCCCTGCCGTTCGGGGAAGGGGTCGAGCCGACTCCGAACCTGTTCGCCCGGCTCGGCACCGGCAGGCCGCATCTGTGCTTCGCCGGCCACACCGACGTGGTGCCGCCCGGGGATGCCGGCTGGCGTGTGTCGCCGTTCGAGGGCGCGCTGGTTGATGGCGTGCTGTACGGGCGTGGCGCCTGCGACATGAAGGGCGCCATCGCCGCCTTCGTGACCGCGGTGGAACGCCGCCTGGCGCGTCGGGGCGCGCCGACGGTCGGCTCGATCAGCCTGCTGCTCACCGGCGACGAGGAAGGGCCGGCGCTGCACGGCACCCGGCGCGTGCTGCAGTGGATGGCCGCAAACGACCACGTGCCGGACTTCTGCCTGGTCGGCGAGCCCACCAACCCGGAGCAGCTCGGCCAGTCGATCAGGATCGGCCGCCGCGGCAGCCTGAACGCCCACCTGGTGGTGCAGGGGGTGCAGGGGCACGTCGCCTATCCCCATCGCGCCGACAACCCGGTGCACCGGCTGTTGTCGCTGCTGGCGGAGCTGACGACGACGCCGCTGGACCAGGGCACCCCGTTCTTCGAGCCGTCCAGCCTCCAGGTGACAAGCATCGACGTCGGCAATCCGGCCAGCAACGTGATCCCCGGCCGGGCCGAGGCGCGCTTCAACATCCGCTTCAACGATTGCCACACCGGCGAGTCGCTGTCCGGACTGATCCGGAGCGCCTGCGCCCGCCACGCCCCGGATGCCGGGCTCGACATACACGTCAGCGGCGAAGCGTTCCGCACCGAACCAGGTCCGGAGGTCGCGGCGCTGCAGGCGGCGATCCGGGCCCGGACAGGCAGGGAGGCCACGCTGGACACTGGCGGCGGCACCTCCGACGCGCGCTTCATCGCTCCTTTCTGCGCCGTGGCCGAGTTCGGCCTGGTAGGGCAGAGCATGCACAAGGTCGACGAGAACGTGCCGGTCGAGGATCTCGAACTGTTGTCGGAAATCTATGGCGACCTGCTCGACCGGCTGCTGCCGCAAGCGGGCATGGCGGCATCCTCGTGAGCGGCAACAAGCCCGGGCGACCAAAGATCCGCGCGCCGCTGCCGCGACGGCCCGGCGCGATCAAGCAGGTGTTGCAGGGCCTGTTCCTGCTCGGCACCGGTCGTTCGGAAGGGTTCAGCTGCTTCGACAACGGCCGCGACGGCTTTCTGGCCTCGTTGTCGCCACCGATCGCGTTTCTGCTGGTGCTGTCTGCCCTGTTGTTGTCGCAGCGTCCCGGCCTTCCCGCCTTGTGTTTGATGCTGCTGATGCTGTGCGCGGTGCTTCTGCCGCCGGTGCTGTCGCACCTCCTGGCGCGGTTGTGGCGGCGCACCGACCGCTGGCAGCGCTACGCCACCGCTTCCGCCTGGAGCGTCTGGCTCGTCCTGCCCGTCTATCTGCCGGCCATGCTGCTGGCCTCGGTGCTGCTGCAGATGGGTGTCGGCCGCGAGGCCGCCGACCGCACGGCGATCCTGCTGCTGGCGGGCTATTTCCTGTGGCTGCAATGGTTCATGGCCTGGAAGGGCCTGGGGATCAGCCGGTTCAAGGCGGTGCTGACGGTGCTGGCGCTGACGGTGGGTTCTTCGGTGCTGGCGACGGGGCTGCAGCCGCTGCTGATGGAGGTCATGGTCCAGCCCGATCCGGCCCAAACGACGGCCCCGGGTGCGGCAGCCACGCATCCGGCGCCGTGAACGGGTCCTGCGGATAGCCGACCGCCATCAGGCACAGCCCGTCGGGCGGCGCGGTCGGACCGGCGGCAGAGCGGTCCTGTGCCGCCAGTGCCTCGGCCACCCGTTCCGGCCGCCAGTGCCCGTCGCCGACCAGCTTCAGTGTGCCGACCATGTTGCGCACCTGGTGGTGCAGGAAGCTGCGCGCTTCGGCGTGGATCTCGATCAGCGCGCCGTCAAAGGCCACGTCGAGCCGGTCCAGGGTGCGGAGCGGGCTCTTGGCCTGACAGGCGCTGGCGCGGAACGAGGTGAAGTCGTGCCGGCCGAGCAGCAGGAAGGCCGCGTCCCGCATCGCCTGGAGGTCCAGGGGCTGTCGCACGTGCCACACCCGGCCGCCTTGCAGCGCCGGCCGCGCGGCACGGTTCAGGATGCGGTAGCGGTAGCGACGCCGGATTGCCCGGAACCGCGCGCTCCAGTCGTTCGGCACCGGGGCCGCCTGCACCACCGCCACCGGATGCGGCTTCATGTGGAAGTTGAGCGCGTCGCGCACCCGCGAGGCGGTGAGTCGTGCTTCCGGGTCCGGCAGGTCGAGATGCACCACCTGGCCTTCCGCGTGCACGCCCGCGTCGGTCCGGCCGGCGGCGATGCCGGCCACCGCCGCACCGCCGGCAAGGCGGCCGGCAGCCTGTTCCAGCACTCCCTGCACCGACAAGCCCGTCGCCTGCCGCTGCCAGCCCAGGAACGGGGTGCCGTCGTACTCGACCAGCAGCGCCCAGCGCATGATCAAACGTGAACCATGTTCAGGATCGTGCCCGGCGCGACCGGACGCCCGCGCAGGAACGCGTCCGCGTCCAGCACCGCCCGCCCTGGCCATTGCAGCCGGTCGATGCGAAGCGCACCCCGGCCGCATGCGACGGTCAGCCGGTGATCCAGCGTGGTGCCGGGGATCGTGCGGTCATCCGGCCGCTCCACCGGCGTTGCCGCCACGACCTTGATCGGGGTGTCGCCCAGAAGCGCCACGGCGCCCGGCCAGGGGGTCATCGCCCGCACCCGGCGGCCGAGCGCCCATGCGTCCTCCCCCCAATCGAGCCGTCCGTCCGCGCGTGTCAGCCGCGGCGCGTAGCAGGCGAGCGCGTCGTCCTGCGGCACCGGCACACGCGGATGCGCCAGCGCGTCCACGATCATCCGGCTGCCGAGTGCGGCCAGCGCGTCGTGCAGCGCCTCGAACCCGTCATCGGCGCCGATCGGCACCGTTTCGCGTCCCAGCATCGGCCCGGTGTCCAGCCCTTGCTCCATCTGCATCACCGTGATGCCGGTTTCGCGGTCCCCGGCCAGGATCGCCGCCTGGATCGGCGCGGCGCCACGCCAGCGCGGCAGCAGACTCGCGTGAACGTTGAGGCAGCCGCGCGCGGGTGACGCCAGCATGGAAGCGGGCAGGATCAGCCCATAAGCCGCCACCACCGCGGCATCGAGCGCCAGGTCGGCGAACTCCTGCTGCGCCGCCTCGTCGCGCTTCAGCCGCGCGGGCGTGCGCACCGGCAGCCCGAG
Organism: uncultured Acetobacteraceae bacterium; assembly: GCA_964236745.1. Lineage (GTDB taxonomy): Bacteria > Pseudomonadota > Alphaproteobacteria > Acetobacterales > Acetobacteraceae > Lichenicola. The sequence continues at coordinate 4,211 of CAXSHC010000097.1, read as the reverse complement.
CCGCTCGGCTTCCGCCTGCACCGGCGAGGAGCGCACCGTCTGGCCGCGCCCGGCGGGACGGGGCTGCTGGCTGTACACCGCCGCGATCTCGTGGCCGGCGTGGTGCAGCGCGCGCAAGGCTGGCACCGCAAAGGCGGGCGTGCCCATGAAGGCGATCCGCATCGGGCTCAGTCCTTCGCTTTCCGTTCCTTGGCCAGCCGCCGCATGATCATGTTGCGCTTCAGGCTCGAGAGGTGGTCGACGAACAGCACGCCGTCGAGGTGGTCGATCTCGTGCTGCAGGCAGGTGGCGAGCAGGCCATCGGCATCGAGTTCCTGCCGACGCCCGTCCTGGTCCAGGAACCGCACGCGCACGGCATCGGGCCGCACAACCTCGCCATACTGGTTGGGCAGGGACAGGCAGCCTTCCTCGCGGCTCACCAGCTGCTCGCTCGCCCGGATGATCTCCGGGTTGATCAGCGTGATCGGCGCGCGGATCTCGTTCTCGTGCAGGTCGACGATGGCGAAGCGCAGGTCGTGCCCCACCTGCGGTGCCGCCAGGCCAATGCCGGGCGCCGCGTACATCGCCTCGAACATGCGCGGCAGCAGGGTGCGCAGCAGCCCCGCGTCCTCCGGCCGCACCGGCCGCGCCTTGCGGCGGAGCACCGGATGCGGTGCGACCAGGATCTCGATCGGCAGGACCGGTGGTGCATCGTTCATGTCGGCGATGTAGCGACCGCCGCCTCGATCCGCCAGGGCGAGCGTGGCGGCGGGAGGGGCCGGTGGGGTTTCCTGCGTCCGGCCGACCCGGAAGGCGGCACCTCCGACCGCGGTTGGAGGGCGGCCGGGACGGGCTTGCCCGGGCCCGACGTGTCGGCGGCAGGCCGCTTGCAGGACAAACCGGCCGACGCCATATCGGATGGGCTGGAACGCTTCGGGTTCCGGTTCATCCTCGCTCCCAGGAGGAGGCACGCGTTATGTCCGGAAGATTGTTCGCTTCGCCGATGTTTCTCGGCTTCGACCACCTTGAGCAGATGCTCGAACGGGCGTCGAAGACCTCGTCGGACGGTTATCCGCCCTACAACATCGAGCAGACCGGGCCGGCCGGCCTGCGCATCACGCTGGCCGTTGCCGGCTTCTCCATGGATGACCTGCAGATCACCCAGGAAGACAACCAGCTGGTGATACGCGGCCGCCAGACCGACGATACGCAGGGCAGGGTGTTCCTGCACCGCGGCATCGCGGCGCGGCAGTTCCAGCGCGCCTTCGTGCTGGCCGAGGGGATCGACATCACCGGCGCCTGGCTCGACAGCGGCCTGTTGCACATCGACTTGGCGCGGCCGCAGCCCGAGGTGCGGGTGAAGCGGATCGAGATCTCCAAGGGGCCGGAGCGCGCGCACGACCCGGTGGCGGGGCGCGGCGCCGAGGTGGTGCAGGCGCGTCCAGCGCGAGCGATACGCGCCGCCGCCGCCGCGGAAGAATGAACCGCTGGCGGCCGCTTCTTAACCGTTCTATCACCAGAATGACCGAAAATGGCGGAGTCGCCCAAGCGGGGCGCCGTCCTCGGCTGAAGGACCGCACATGACGAGCCTGATCAACAAGCAGGGCCGCGACAACGGTTTGCGCGACATACGCCATCTCACCGCCCGCGAGCTTCAGGCGCTTGGCGTTAGCCAACTGGCCTATATCAAGTCGGTCATGGTGGACGGCGAGGCCGCTTTCTCCATACACGCTGCCGATGGCACCCAGATGGCGCTCACCGGCGACCGCGAGGTGGCATTAGCCGCGGTGCGGCAGCACGAGATGATCCCCGCCCTGGTGCACTGACCGACGGCTGGGCGCCGGCTCAGGCTGGACCGCCGTCCGGATCCAGCCACGCGACGTGGCCGTCGGGGCGGCGATACACCACGTTGATCCCGCCGCTGGCGCTGTTGCGAAACATCAGCACCGGGCGGTCGGCGAGATCGAGTTGCATCACCGCCTCGCTGGCGCTCAGCGTGCCGATCTGGATTTCCCGCTTGGTGACGACGGTGGCATGGGCAGCGGGCCGGGTCACCAAGCGGCCGTCGATCTGAAAACGCGTTTCGTCCTCCGGCCTGAGGATATACTCCCGGCCGATCTCCGGGCGCCCGCGATGCGCCAGTGCCCGGGCGTGGTCGTTGATCCGTCGCCGGTAGCGTCGCAGCCGCCTGGCGATGTGTTCGGCCGCGTCGTCGAACGAGCCATGCGAGTCCGCACCCTCACCCTCGCCGCGCACCACCAGCCCGCAGCCGAGATGAAGGCTGATGTCGCAGGTGAAGAAGCTGCGGGCGCGGCCGAACGAGGCGCTGGCTTCCAGCGCATGGCCGGAAAACCTTTTCCCGATCGTGTCCAGGTGATGCGTCACGCGCATCCTGAGCGCATCCGACAGGTCGATCTGGCTGCCCGCGACGCTGATCCGCATGCCATCCGCTCCGGCTTGGGGAGAACGATCCGCCCGAAACGGTCCGGCGTGGCGCACACGGAAACGATGCCGAACCGCGTCAGGCCGATACCGACTTCTCCCGCTTGCGTTGCACCGAACTCGGGATGCGCAACGCGTCGCGATATTTGGCCACGGTCCGGCGGGCGATGTCCACGCCTTCCCGACGCAGCGCCGCCACGATCGCGTCATCTGATAGAATCGATTGTGCTGTTTCCTGGGCCACCATGCCGCGTATGCGATGACGCACCGCTTCGGCGCTGTGGCTTTCGCCGCCAGCGGTGGCGGCGATCGCGGTGGTGAAGAAATATTTCAGCTCGAACAGCCCGCGCGGCGTGGCGATGTACTTGTTGGCGGTGACGCGGCTGACGGTGCTCTCGTGCATCTCCACCGCCTCGGCGATGTCGCGCAGGATCAGCGGGCGCATGTGGCCGACGCCCTTGCGCAGGAACCCATCCTGGCGACGCATCACCTCGCCCGACACCTTCAGGATGGTCTGCGTGCGCTGGTGCAGCGAGCGCACCAGCCAGTTGGCGCTGGCGAGGCGTTCCGATAGGAACGCCCGATCCTCCCGGGGTGCCCGAAGCAGCACCTTGGCGTGCAGGGCTTCCGACACCAGCAGGCGCGGCAGGGTGTCCGGGTTCAGCTCCAGCAGCCAGTCGCCGCCGGGGGCGGGGCGCATCAGCACGTCCGGGATGATCGGCACCGGTGGCGCCGCGTCGTGGCCGGCGCCTGGCTTGGGATCGAGTGCCCGTATCTCGGCGATCATGTCCGCGAGGTCCTCGGCATCCACCTCGCACAACAGCTGCAGCCGCTTCAGCTCGCGACGACCCAGCAGCTCCAGGTTGTCGAGCAGGACTTGCATCGCCGGGTCGAGCCGGTTGCGTTCGGCGAGCTGGGCGGCGAGGCAGCCCCGCAGGTCGGTGGCGAACAGCCCCACCGGGTCGAAGCGCATCATCCGCGCCCGCACCGCGGCCACCCGGGCGGGATCGGTGCCAAGCGCGCCAGCCAGGGCGGCGTCGTCCACCAGCACGCGCCCGGCGCCGTCCAGGAGCGCGATCAGGTGCGCCCCGATCAGCCGTTCAGCCGGATCGTGGAAGCCGAGGCGAAGCTGCTCGCCGAGGTGGTCGCGCAAGGTGCGGCCGGGTGCGGCCAGCTGCGCTGTCGCATCCAGGTCGTCGACGCTTCCGCCGCTTCCGGTTCCGCCGCTCCCGGTTCCCCCACTTCCAGCACCGTCCCAGCTGGCGGCGTCGAACTGTTCCGCATGGTCGGTGTCGAGCGGGGCGTTGCTTTCGGCCGGCAGCAGGCCGCTGTCCAGCAGGCCGTCTGCGGCAGACGGCTCACCGTCCGGCATCGCCGCGTTGTCGATGCGCTGGTCGAGCGCCGGACGCTCCGGCGGGATGTCTGGCGTGTCGTCGCGCTCCAGCAACGGATTGCGCTCGAGCTCCTCCTCGATAAAGGCGGCGACCTCGATGTTGGAGAACTGCAGCAGCTTGATGGCCTGACGCAGCTGCGGCGTCATCACCAGGTTCTGTGTCTGCCTGAGCTCCAGCCGCGGTCCGATCCCCATGGAGCGAAAGGCTACAATGAAAACCTTTCGCCGAGGTAGACGCGGCGCACGTCCTCGTGAGCGACCACCTCCTGCGGCGCACCCTCCATCAGCACCTGGCCGCCGTGCATGATGTAGGCGCGGTCGATGATTTCCAGCGTTTCGCGCACGTTGTGGTCGGTGATCAGCACGCCGATGCCGCGGTCCTTGAGGTGGCCGACGA
>CAXSHC010000096.1:0-9177 GCA_964236745.1 uncultured Acetobacteraceae bacterium | reverse complement strand
CCGTGGCCGGCGCCAGCGACGTGGTGGGCGACCGCGCCTTTGCCGCCGACCCCGCCACCGTGGGCGAGATGGCGGCAAGCCTGGCGGCCGGGCTGCTGGCCGCCGGGATCCAGCCGCTCCACGCCCTGTGGGACGGCGGTGGCTCGATCGGCGTCGCGGTGGTGCTGGTGCGTCAGCCGGCGATCCTGTTCACGGCCTGGACCGCGATTGCCGCAAGCTGGTTCATCGGCGAGGTCGCAAATATCGTCATGCGCCTGGCCGCCGACGTGGCAGCGGCGGCACATCGCCGCAGCCTGACGGCAGCGGTGGCGGAGCTTGAGGAGGAATGGGGACCGCTGTCGGCGCCGACACGCCCGACACGTTCCTGACCCGCAGCCGGGAAACCGAACGGCTACGCCGCTTCGGTTCCCGATCCGCGTCAGGCCGCCTGGTCGGCCAGGCGGCGGGTCGTCACCTGGGCCTTCATCGCCTTCTGCACCTTCTCGAACGCACGCACCTCGATCTGGCGTACCCGCTCGCGCGAGATGCCATAGTGCTGCGACAGGTCTTCCAGCGTCGACGGCTCCTCGTTCAACCGGCGCTCGACGAAGATGTGCCGCTCGCGGTCGTTGAGCGTGCGCAACGCGTCGCCGAGCAACGCCTTGCGTCCGCTGTACTCCTCGCTTTCCGCCAGGGTTTGTTCCTGGCTTTCGGCGTCATCCACCAGCCAATCCTGCCATTCGCCCTCGCTGTCGGCGCGAACCGGGGCGTTCAAGCTGTGATCCGGCGCCGCCAGACGGCGGTTCATGTTGATCACGTCCTGCTCGGACACACCCAGCGTGGTGGCGATGTGATCGACCTGCTCCGGCTGAAGGTCACCGTCCTCGATCGCCTGCATCTGCCCCTTGAGGCGGCGCAGGTTGAAGAACAGCTTCTTCTGCGCGGCAGTGGTTCCCATCTTCACCAGCGACCAGCTGTGCAGGATGTATTCCTGGATCGCGGCACGGATCCACCACATCGCATAGGTTGCGAGGCGGAAGCCGCGATCGGGATCGAAGCGCTTCACCGCCTGCATCATGCCGACATTACCCTCGCTGATCAGCTCGCTAATCGGCAGGCCGTAGCCGCGATAGCCCATGGCGATCTTGGCGACGAGGCGCAGGTGGGAGGTGACCAGCTTGTGCGCGGCGGCGGAGTCTTCCGCGTCACGCCAGCGCTTGGACAAGGCCAGCTCTTCCTCGGGCGCCAGCATCGGGAACTTGCGGATGTCCTGAAGATAACGCGAAAGGTTGCCTTCGGGACTGACGTTGATAATAGCGGAAACCATTGAACGGCTCCTTTCGCCTGATCGGCTGCGGAATATCGACTGTCCTTACGGCACAGCCGGAACACGGTTTCGCAGGCCGCCAGCATGGGCACGGATGAGGACTTCACGTCCCTGAGACCCTCCCCGTTCACACCGGCGGATCAGCCCCAGGACGTCCGGACCGCTGGGCATGCCCGCCCTTCGGAATGAGGCTGAAGTAACAGGACCGGAGCGGTCCTGTCAAGAAAACGGCGGCATCCGGCGGCTGAACTTTCCTTCATGTTCCCGGGGGTTGGCGGCCGAGCAGGACGCCCTGCAGGTCGTTGAAATCCGCAGGCGGCGGCGTCTCGAAACGAAGCGACTGGCCGGTTGCCGGGTGACGGAAACCTAGCACGGCGGCGTGCAGCGCCTGCCTCGGGAAGTCCAGGGCCACGCGCCGCGACGGTTCCGGCAGCAGGCGGGCGGCAGCCGGGATGCGGCGCAGGTAGACCGGATCGCCGACCAGGGGGTGCCCGGCCTGGGAGAAATGCACGCGTATCTGGTGGGTGCGCCCGGTGGCCAGCCTGCACTCCACCAGGCTGACCGCTCCGCCGTCCGTGTGCAGGGTGCGGTAATGGGTCAGGGCCGCCTTGCCGCCGCGGGCGACCACGGCCATGCGCTTGCGGTCGCGCGGGTCGCGGCCGATCGGGCCTTCAAGCGATCCCTGCGACGGGCTAGGCAGGCCCCAGCACAACAGGAGGTAGCTTCGCTCGATGGTCCGCGCGGCGAACGCTTCGGACAAGGCGGCAAGGGCCTGCTCCGTCTTCGCCACCACCATCACCCCCGACGTGTCCTTGTCGAGCCGGTGCACGATGCCGGGGCGACGTTCCCCGCCGATCCCCGGAAGGTCGTCGCCGCAATGCGCGAGCAGGGCGTTCACCAGGGTTCCGTCCTCGTTGCCCGGAGCCGGGTGCACCACCAGGCCGGCCGGCTTGTCGAGCACCAGCAGGCTTTCGTCCTCGTGCAGGATAGCGAACGGGATCGCCTGCGCTGCCGGCCGGGCCGCCACCGGTGCCGGCGGGATCAGCTCAAAACGCATCCCCGGCCGCACCGGCTCGGCCGGCGCACGCACCGGTCGGCCGTCGCGACAAACGTGGCCCGCTTCCATCAGCCCCTTGACCCGCGAGCGCGACAGGCTAGGGGAAGCTTCCGCGAGGAACCGGTCGGTCCGCATGCCCTCATGCGCCGGGCCGGCGACCAGCAGCAGCGGCATGTCCGCCTGCGGAAGGGGAACCGGCTCGGTCATGGCGACGGTGTAGCCGCAAACGGAAAGGGCGGGAAATGCGGGCAGGCCAGGGAGTGGGCCAGACGGGAGCGGGCCAGACGGGAGCGGGCCAGACGGAAGCGGGCCACATCGGCACGACCCGCACCGGAGCGACCCGGGCGCTGCTGGCGCTGGTGATCGTCATGGGGGTGCTGATCCTCGCCGGCACGGCGGGGCTGATCGCCGTCGTGGTGCACCGGCTGGCGCATCCGGCAACGGTGGCGCACACACCCGGCCCCGAGCCGTTGTCGCAGGCGGCGCTGCGGCCAGAGCCGGCCGGCACGCGTATCACGGCCATGACCCGGCAGTCCGACACGGTGCTGGCGATCGCGCTCAGCGGCGGCGGGCCGGACCGGGTGCTGGTCTGGGACCTCCTCGCCGGACGCGCCGTGGCCGAGATCCGCCTCGGTCCGTAAGCTCAGCTGCCGCTGAACCAGTTGTAGCCCTGGTCTTCCCAGTAGCCGCCCGGATAGGTGTTGGTGACGAACACAGCAGCGATGAACTTGGGGTTCTTGAAGCCGAGCTTGGTCGGGATGCGCAGCCGCATGGGATAGCCGAACTCGGTCGGCAGCGGCTTGTTCTCGAAATCCAGCGCCATGATGGTCTGCGGATGCAGTGCGGTCTGCATGTCGATGGAGGAATAATAGCGGTCGGCACACTTGAAGCCCACATAGCGCGCGGTGGTATCGGCGCCGATCTCGTGCAGGAAGCGGCTGAACGGCACCCCGCTCCATTGCCCGATGGCACTCCAGCCTTCCACGCAGATCAGCCGGGTGATCTGGCTGTGCTGCGGCAGCGCGCGCAGGCGGTCCACGGTCCAGGGCGTCTTGTTTGACACCAGCCCGGACACCTCGAGCTTCCAGTCGTCGCCATCCGTGTCGGGAGCGTTGTCGATGGGATAAAAGGCGTTGAACGGAAACGGGCGGGTGATGCGGCTGGCGGCATAGGTGGGTGCCAGGCGGATACGGTTGAACAGGACCGCCTGCACCCGGTCATTGAAGCGCGACATTGCCAGCAGCACCCGGTCCACCGCGTCGCCATCCGCCAGGTTGCAGCCGGACAGCATGGTCAGCGCGCCCAGTGACAGGCCCTGGCGGAGCAGCGTGCGTCGGCCAACCTGCTCCAGCCGCGGCTGCAGCGCGTCGAGCAGGGCGCGGCGTTCGGCGCGCGCCTCGGGCATGCGATCGGTCACGGCCGCAGCTCCTGCGGCTCAGCGTGTGTTCTGGCGCGACCGGTGATCATGGCCAGCAAGGTTTTTGGCACCACCGCCACCAGCAGGAGGTGCACCACCACGAACAGCACGATGCCGCTCATGGCGAGGAAGTGGATCCAGCGTACGGTCGGATAGCCGCCGAGCAGGGCGTCGATCAGCTGCAGCTGCACCGGCTTCCACAGGGCGAGTCCGGACACCACCGCCGCCACCCCCAGCAGCAGCACGACGATGTAGAGCAGGCGCTGCACCGCGTTATAGGTGCCGAGCTTGTGCTGCAGCCGAAGCGTCAACGCCTCGCGAAGATCACGCCAGACCGATCGCGGCGTCAACGGCAGGAAGGAGCGCATGAAGTGCCGCCCGCCCAAGCCATAAGCGAAATAGACCAGGGCGTTGCCGAGCAGCAGCCACATTGCCGCCAAATGCCAGGCGATGCCGCCGCCGAGCCAGCCGCCAAGCGTGGCCCAAGCCGGGAACTCGAAAGGCAGCAAAGGCGACGCGTTGTAGATCTGCCACCCGCTCGACACCATGACCACAAGCGCCACCGCGTTCACCCAGTGCGTCAGGCGGACGACCAGCGGGTGGATGATGACGACCTGCCTGGCCTGTCTGGGGCCAGCCGTCATGTCGGACATGGTGCAGTCTCCCGGGGCGGCCGCGCGCGCGTCGTCGCGCGCCAACCCACCTCATAGGAGGAAGACTACATCGGCGGAACCGTGCCGTCTTCGCCGATGATGATGCGCTTGGCGTCCACGCTGCCATCCGGGCCCTTCGGCCCGAACGCGACCACGTGCGCACCGGGCTTCAGCAGCGCCTTGGTGCCGGGCTCCAGGTCCACCACCGGCACATCGTCCGGCACCATGAGCTTCTTCTGCCCGCCCTTATAGTCGACGGTCATGGTACGGCCGTTGGTGCCGACCACCGAGCCGATGGTGCCGTTGGTCATGGACGAGTTCCGGCCAAGGTCCCAGCCGTAGCTGCCCTCGCCGGCGCCACGCATGCTTTCGGGGAACACCGTAACCTCCAGCGCCTTCAGCGTGCCGTTGGACTGCGGCACCGACGCGGTGCCGATGAACCGGCCGCTTTGCACGGCGGACAGGCTCGCCTTGGTGGCGCCGACATAGCCGGTGTCGGCGGTGGTCCTGAGCGTCACGGTGCCGGCGTGGCTGCGCAGGGTGACGCTGTTGTCGCTGACCGCGGTGATCACGCCACGAGTGCGCGGCGGCACCTGGGCCAACGCGGCGCTGCTGGTGAGCGCCAGGAAGAGGCCGGCGGCGGCGGGTAGAACTTTCATGATCGGCTTCCTGTTCTGCCGGTGGTTACCGAAACGACGGTCCGGTGGCGGCGGGCGGACTACGCGCGTCGGGCCGCCTGGTTGCGTTGTCCGGCCCCTGGCCACATTCCAGACAAGATTGCTTCATCGTTAATCACCTACTGCACAGAAGATATGCAGATGTGGCTGTCGACGAAAGGACGGGCCGGTCCTAGGTGTCCGGTCCCCTGCGGGACGGTATGGCCGTGCCGCGCTGTTCCTGGACTTTTTCCCTGATGTCGACCCAGACCCCAACCCCGACGCTGCACACCCGCAACGTCGGTTCGATCGTTTCCAGTTGCGCGGCGCTGGCCGTGTCGGTCTTCTTTGCCGGCGGCATGTGGCTGGTGATGCGCTGACGGCCTGAGGCGGCCCGGCCTGTGTGGACCGGCGGCATCTCGCCGCCAATCATGGGCTCAATTGGGAGAAGCAAATGCAAGCGATCTGGAACAACGAGGTCGTAGCGGACAGCGACGACATCGTCACGGTGGAAGGCAACGCTTATTTCCCGGCCGCTTCCGTGCGTCCGGACCTGCTGGTGCCGAGCACCCACACCAGCCAGTGCCCCTGGAAGGGCACCGCGCACTACCATTCCTTGTCCGTGGGCGGCGTGGTGAACCAGAACGCGGCTTGGTTCTACCCCGAGCCCAAGCCCGAGGCGGCCGGAATCAAGCACAGGATCGCGTTCTGGAAAGGCGTCACGGTCAGCGCCTGACCCTAGCTGCCGGTTCAGCCGGGCGGATCGAAGGCGGACACGTCATCGCGGCGGCGCCAGTTCTGCGCCTTCACGCCCAGCCGGTCGAGCAGGTCGCCGACCCGCCAGAACGTCGTGGCCCGCCTGTTCCCGAGTGCCGGCAGGCGCCACGGGTCGAGGGGAAGCGAAAAGAACGGGTTGCGCCGGCCATAGGCCCAAACCTCCACCCGCAGCCCAGGTGCCGCGCTCGGCCCGCGGGCGTGGAAGCCGGAGGTATCTGCGACGATCAGCGTGTTGGCCGGGGTCGCAAAGGCGTGCGGCGCGCCATAGCCCAGCCCGGCGAGCTCGTCCGGCGCGATGCGGAACGAGCCGCGCCCGCTGAGCCGGTCCGGCGCGTCGCGCGCGGCCACGCTCATGCGCCATTCCCAGTCGCGGCGTGCCGGGGTCAAGCGGTGCGAGCCCGGCACATAAACGAACGGGCCGCCCTGCGCGTCGACGTCGGTCAGCGTGAGCCAGGCCTTCACCGTCGGCTGGAACGTATCGGCGTGCAGCACGGTCTGCGGGTCCGGCTCGCCCGGCACCGCACCTGACAGGATCGACTGCAGGTAGCAGACCGGCTCGGAGTCGTGGCTGCCGACGAAGCGGAGCAGACCGCGCCAGGTCGGATGCGACAGAAGCAGGCGCAGTGCCGGCATCCGGTGCAGCGCGGACGGGTCGATAGCCAGGCGGCGGGTGATCGTGTCGCCCTGCACGGTTTCGCGTGCCGGTCCGCGGAAGTCGCGCGCCTGCTGCAACAGCTCGGCGAACTCCGCCGGCGGCAGGAAGTCGGGGATGGTGACAAAGCCGTCGCGCGAGAAGGCGGCCACCTGCCCAGCGCTGACCCGCCGCGACAGCCGGCGGCGACGCAGCTCGGCCAGGCGATGCGCCAGACCCCGGCGCCCAAGATGAAGGCCGAGCCGGTTCAACCGGGTGCTGCCGATGATGGGGTTGTCGCGGAAGGACTTGGCCCCCGTCAGCAGCTGCGCCGCCCAGAACGGCGCCAGCGCGGCACGCTTTGCCTGTCGGGCCATCCCCGGAAACGGCAGGCGCGTCACGCGTGGCACCCGGCATCGGCGGGAGCAGCCGGACGAGAAAGTCTGCGGCGGTCGATCATTCGCGTGGAGCCTTTGCTCGTCCGGTGCCCGTGCCACCGGCCGCATCGGGGTTCGGCGTCGGCCACAGCGTCTGGCAGGCCGGCACCGTGGAAGAATGGCACGAGCGTCGGCCTTGTGCCAAAAATGCGAGGCGGATGCGGGCGGGGCAGGCCTCGCGCGCTGCATGGTGGCCGGGCCGCCGGTTTTTCCGCTTTCGGCGAGCCGCCTCCGCTGTCAGCGTATGCCGACACAGGACAACAGATCGATCATGGACCAGGCCGCGACCATCCACCGAACCGAACCGCGCGATGCGACCAACGCGGTCAGGCGACGGCCGGGGCCCGGCTGGCGGCGCCTGCTGCTGCTGCCGTTCCAGGCGGTGGCGGTGCTGACCGCGTCCAAGGCGTTCAACAACAATCCGGTGATCGGCAGCGAAAGGCTCAACCGGCGCGGGCTGCACGTCGCGCGCCGGCGGCTGGCGGCGCGTATCGGGCAAGGGCGACGCGACCGCCTGACCAAGCTGCTGTCGGAAACCGACCGCATGGCCTTCGAGCGCGACGGCTTCATCGTCAAGCAGGACTTCCTCGATCCGCAAAACTTCGCCGCGTTCCGCGACGAGATCCTGTCGCTGGACGTGCCGGCGCGGGAAGCGGTGATCGGCGACACCCTGACCCGGCTGATCGCGCTCGATGGCCCGACGCTGAAGCGGCTGCCGGTGGCGCGCGCGATGCTGGAAGGGCCGGTGTATCGCGGGCTGCTCAACTATGTCGGTTCGTTCCGCCGCCGCCCGTCGCTCTACGTGCAGACCGTGTTCAGCCAGTTCGCGCCCGATGCCGAGCCGGACATCCAGTCCTTCTTCCATACCGACACGTTCCATCCCACCGTGAAGGCGTGGTTCTTCCTGCAGGACGTGGAGCAGGACGCGGCGCCGTTCGCCTACGTGCCGGGCTCGCACCGCGCCAACCGGCGCAAGCTGGCCTGGGAGCGTCGCGTCTCCGTCACCGCGCACGGGGCGGGCGACCGGCTGACCGCGGAAGGCTCGTTCCGGATCACGGAAGCTGAGATCCGCCGGCTGGGCTATGCCGAGCCGCGACGGATGCCGGTGGCGGCCAACACCCTGGTGGTCGCGGACACCAGCGGCATCCACCGGCGCAGCACCACGGACAAGCCGTCGGTGCGCGTGTCGATCTGGGCCTACAGCCGCTCCAACCCGTTCCTGCCCTGGGTGGGCGGCGACCCGGTGGCGCTGCCGCTGGTGAAGGACCACGCACAGCGGCTGTACTGGTGGGCGAGCGACCGGCTCAAGGACAAGCGCAGGAAGCCTCGGCTGTGGCGCTGGGTGGGGAAGCGGACGCCGCTCGCGCCGCCGGTGCGGAACGTGCAGTCGGTCGCGGGGCCTTCCGCCTGACCGGCATGATAACGAGGCGGGCATCGGGACCCCGGTGCCTGCGGATCCGACCCGACAGCCCAGATCTCGATCCGGCGGGCGGCTAACCCGACGTTAAGCTGTTTGCGGTAGGTAGCTCGTTCAACCGTCGCAAGGCTGATCGACAATGACCAGGCGCTCCATCGCAACCAAGCTCGCGATCGCCTATGGCCTGTTCCTGCTCCCGCTGGTTTTCCTGTGTTTCCAGATGGTGATGGACAAGCACACTAAGATCGCCTTCGCGCAAAAGGAGCTTCGGGGCGTCCGTTACATCCAGCAGGTCCTGTCGCTGCAGAAGACGATGATCGAGCACGGCGGCAGGGACCAGGTGTCGTCCATCCTGAACGGGCTGACGCTGTCGGGCCACGACCTGGTTCCGAACGGCGCGGAGAACAGGTTACGCGACGCGGTCCGCACGTCCGACGTGGAGGCCGTCCAGGCGGCAACCGACCTGATCGGCAAGGCTGCCGACGGGTCGAACCTGACCCTCGATCCCGACCTCGACAGCTTCTATACGCAGGACGTGCTGACGGTGAAGATCCCGTCCGCGGTGGCCGATGCGGTGTCGCTGGTCGACAACGTGGCGAGGGCGGCCCGGCAGCCTTCGTCGGGAAGCGTTCGGGTAAGCATCGGCGTCCAGACCGGAGCGCTCCAATCGGCCCTCGACGGGTTGTCTTCCGACATCCAGAGCGCGGTCGCGGGCAATCCCGACGGCACGGCGGATCGCACGGTGGGGCCGGTGCTGGCACCGGTCGCTCGTGCCTACCCCGCGATCATGGCGGCGTGCCTTCGCCAACTGATCGACTTCCGACCC
>CAXSHC010000095.1:0-9331 GCA_964236745.1 uncultured Acetobacteraceae bacterium | reverse complement strand
TCCCGCACGATCGCCGACCTCGAAGGCTGCGACTCGGTGCAGCGCCCGCACGTCGCCGAAGCCCTGGGGTATCGCCGCCGCACCCACCCCTGACGTTTCGGTGACCATGGAACAAAACGGGTACCGAACCGTTGCATGACCCATGAGCACAAATCCGAAGAACGACCCGGTGGACGAGCAGGATGTTCCGTCTAACACCGTCAAGAACCCCGATGACTGGACCACCGGCAAGGAGTCCATGACCGGCGCCCAGGCGTCCTATCTTAAGACCTTGTCGGAGGAAGCGGGCGAGCCGTTTGACGAGACCCTGAGCAAGGGCGATGCGTCCAAGCGGATCGACGAGTTGCAGGCTGCCACAGGCCGCGGCAAGAACCACTAAGGCAACGGGTGCTTCGCGCCGCCTCAGGCAGAGGCGGCGCGAAGCACCGCCAGGCCACCTTCAAGGTCGGCGATCAGGTCTTCCGGTGCTTCCAGCCCGATATGCAGCCGAAGCGCCGGCCCCGCAGGACCAGGCCCCGGCAGAACCGCCGTGCGACTGATCGTGCCCGTCGTGGGCAGCACCAGGCTTTCAAAGCCGCCCCACGAGGCCCCGAGCTCGAACACCCCCAGCGCCGCCACCATGTCCTCCACCGCGGCGGGCGTGTAGCGGTCGCTGAACACCACACCGAACAGGCTGGACGCGCCCCGGAAGTCGCGCGCCCAGAATGCGTGCCCCGGACACTCCGACAGTGCCGGGTGCAGCACGTTCGTCACCTCTGGCCGCTGCTGCAGCCAGCGCGCCACGACCAGGGCCGACCGGGATTGCCGTTCCAGGCGCACCCCCATGGTCCGGAGCCCGCGCAGCGTCAGCCAGCAATCGTCCGGCGAAGCGTACTGGCCGAGCTGCACCACCGAATCGCGCAGCACCACCCAGTCCGCCTGGTCGACCACGGTCACGGCGCCCAGCACCGTGTCGGCATGTCCGGCCGCATACTTGGTGAGGGCCTGTATCGACACGTCCACGCCGTGCTCGAATGGCTGGAACACGTGGATTCCCCATGTGTTGTCCAGCATCAGCTTGGCGCCGTGCTCGTGCGCCACGCGCGCCAGCATCGGCACGTCCTGCACCTCGAAGCTGTGGCTGCCGGGACTTTCGGCGAACAGCACCTGGGTGGTAGAGCGCATCAGCCCGTGCAGGGTGCCTGCGTCGATCATCGGGTCGTAGTAGGTGGTCTCGATGCCGAGCCGCCGCAGCATGCTGTCGCAGAACCGCCGCGTCGGGCCGTACACGCTGTCGGGCATCAGGCAGTGGCCGCCGGCCCCCAGGAACGCCAGCAGCGGCGTGGTGCAGGCGGCGAGCCCGGACGACACCACCTGGGTATGCCGCCCGCCCTCGATCGCCGCGACCGCTTCTTCCAGAGCCGACTGGGTCGGCCCGCCCATGGCGCCGTAGATCAGGGCGTGCTCGTAGCGCTGCGCCGAGCGGGCGCGCATCGCGTCCATGCTCTCGTAAAGCACGGTCGACCCGCGATGCACCGGCGGGTTGACGAAGCCGGGCCCGGTGCCGGACGGCCGGGCGAGCCGCACCATCTTCGCCGTGAGGTCGGACCAGTTGTCGTCGGGCACCGGCCCGTCGTGCTCGCCGCCGCTCACCGGCCGGCTCCGGTCTGCCTGGGAACCGGCGCCTGCGCCCATTCGGTCCACGAGCCGTCATACAGCGCGCCCGGCTCGAGCCCGGCCACCACCAGACCCAGCGACAGCACCGACGCGGTCAGGCCGGAGCCGCAGCTGGTGACCACCGGGTCGCCCTCGCCCACGCCCGCCGCCGCGAAGCGCGCTCGCAGCTCGTCATGGGGGCGGAAGCGCCCGTCGCCGGTCAGCAGCTCGCCGAACGGCAGGCTGACGGAACCCGGGATGTGCCCGCCGGCAAGGCCGGCGCGGGGCTCCGGAACGCTGCCCTCGAACCTGCCGCGGCTGCGGGCGTCCAGCAGGCGGGGCGCGCCGGCGGCTGCGGCGTGGCTCGACAGCTCCACCATGTCGCCCAGGCCGACCAGGCGCCTGGCCCGAAGCGCCGGCACGAAACGCCCGGGCGGCATCGACACCGGCACCGGCGCCGACGCGCCGGCCTCCAGCGCTCGCCCTTCCGCACGCCAGCACGCCAGGCCGCCGTCGAGCACGCGCGCGCGGTCGTGGCCGAACATTCCGAACAGCCACCACGCGCGCGCCGCAGACGCCACGGCGGTCTGGTCATAAAGCACCACATCCGTGTCGTTGGACACGCCCAGGGCCGCGACGAGGCGGGCAAATCGGCCCTGGCTCGGCACCATGTGCGGCAGGTCGCCGTCCGGGTCGGAGAACGCGTCGAGGTCGAGCCATCGTGCGCCGGGAAGATGCGCCTGCGCGAACGCCGCCTGCGGATCGAAGTGCTCACCCGGCAGAAGGGTGGTGGCGTCGAGAACAACCAGGTCGCGGTCGTCGCGACGCAACCTCAGCACCCCATCGAGTTCGGCCGTGGAGATGAGCGGGCCCATTCGGCAATCCTTCCCCGACCCGGCCGGCCGCACGGCGCGATCCGGACCGGTCCTGCTGGCGCCGAAACCGTCGACCGGCGCCGGGGTGTAAGTCTAGATCACTGGACGCGATGCGCCGCAAGCAGGGCCCGGACCCGCTCGGCAGCCGCCCGGCCCTTGATCGAATCGCGCCACATCCCCTCGATCACCCGTTGGTGCGTCGCCACCGCTTCGGGCGCGCCGGTGACCATGGCCACACCGGTCGGCACCGTGCAGCCGGAGTCGCTGCGGAACGGGTTGATGCCCACCGTGGCCCGGTCGCGCTGGCGCAGCAGGATGCAGCTCGTGGTCGGCGCCGCGTCGGGCAGCAGGCTGAACTGCAGCCCCATGGGCTCGGTTTCCAGCAGGTTGGCCATCGCCTCCACCTCGGCGGCGGCGATCGCGCGGCAGCGGCGGCGAAGCGGCTCGTCCAGCTTTAAACCCGCGCAGATGCCGTCCTGCAGCAGCTGCTGCAGCGCCTGCTCGGGCAGGATGGCGATGATACCGGGCCGGCGCGACTGGTAGATGCGCTTGCGTACCGACAGGATGCCGAGCACCTGCTCGGCCAGCGCCCGGGCCCCGCTTGCGTCCTCGCCCGCAAGGTCGGCGACCTGGAACAGGCTTTCGGTCAGGGTAAGGTCGAAGGCGTCGGAGGTCACCAGGTAGCACAGCGGCAGCCCGACCTGGAGGATCTGGTCGGCCGTCTCCTCGACCTGGCGCAGCCGCTCGAAGAAGCCGACCGACCGGCTGTAGTACTCGACGCCGATGCCCAGCAGCGACAGCGGCGAGATCTTGAGCAGCTCGGCCAGGCGCTGGACGGTGTCCAGCTTGATGACTTCGCCCTTCTCGTAGCGATACAGTGCCGCGCGCGACACCCCGAGGCGTGCCGCGATCTCCTCGGCACGCATGCCGGACTCAACGCGATAGGCACGCAGCTGCTGACCGATTTCGTTGAGGCGCATGGGATGTCCTGGCCGAGGCTCACGGGAGGGAAGGATTACTGGTTGTGCGTTTAACACAAAACTAACGATACAGATCAAGAGCACTATTGGCTATAACGATTTCGCTTGCATGATGATTTCGCGCTCACCGCTTGATCACCCGTTCATCCGGCGACCCTCGTCACACGTGCAGCGGAACCGGATGCGGCCATGACCACCGAACGGATCATGATGGGGCTGCTGCTCGGCGCGGTGGCCGCTGGCTGCGTCCTGGTGCTGCAGCCGTTCTTTTCCGCCATCCTGTGGGCAGCGATCCTGGTGTTCGCCACCTGGCCGGTGTTCAACCGGGCGCGCTTCCATGTCGGCCGCTTCCCGGCCGCCATCCTGATGACGATCATGACGGCGCTGCTGGTGGTGCTGCCGCTCGGGTTGGTCGCCTCGGCCGGGGTGGCGGACGCGCCCGGCGTGGTGCATGCGGCGATGGGACTGGCCGCGATCGGCCTGCCCGAGCCGCCGCGCTGGATCGCGCGCGTGCCCCTGGTCGGCCACGAGATCACCGAAACCCTGCACCGCTGGTCGGTGGACCTGGGACAGGTCGGCGCCACCGTGCAACCCTATGTCGGCATCATCGCCGAGCGGATCCTGGCCGTGCTGGTGCAGATCGCCAGCGGGCTGCTGCAGCTGGTGCTGGCGCTGTTCATCGGCTTCTTCTTCTGGATCAGCGGCGACGCGCTCGGCGGCACCCTGACCGCCATCATCCGGCGCATCGCCGGCGCCTATGCCGACCGCCTGCTCGGTGTCGCCGGCAGCACGGTGCGCGGCACCGTGTACGGCATCCTCGGCACCGCCATCGTGCAGGGCATCCTGACCGGGATCGGCTTCACCATCGCCGGCGTGCCGAGCCCGGTGCTGTTCGGCGGCATCGCCGCCTTTGTCGCCGTGCTGCCCATCGGAGCCCCCCTGGTGTGGATCCCGGCGTCGATCTGGCTCGCCATGTCGCACCACCTCGGCTGGGGCATCTTTCTCGCAGCCTACGGCGTGCTGGCGATCTCGGGCGCCGATCACGTGATCCGCCCGGTGTTCATCGCCCGCGGCGCGCAGCTGCCCTACCTGCTGACCCTGCTCGGCGTGCTGGGTGGCGTGCTGACGTTCGGCGGCCTCGGCATCTTCCTGGGCCCGGTGCTGCTCGGCCTCGGCTACACCCTGGTGGTCGAGTTCGCGTCCGGGCACACGGCCGCCGCGACACGACCGGCCGCGCTGGCCGAGCCGGAGCTTTGACGCGATGACCGATCGGAACGATCCGCCTGCCGCGACGTCATACCGCCCGATGCACGACCTTCTCCCCGCAGGCGCGCCCGTCTTCCCCGCAGGCGCACCCGTCCGGCCCAGGCAACCGGCCGACGACACCGCGGGTCGCGTGATCGTCAGCTGGAACCTGCTCCGCACGGTCGGCGCGTCCCTCGACGACGTGATCCGCCTGATCACGACCGAGCAGCCGGACCTGCTGCTGATGCAGGAAGCCACCACCGCGATCGACCGGCTGCAGGACCGCATCGGCGGCCACTACGCCCGCTCGCCGCTTCCCGGACGCATCCACGGGGTCGCCTGCTGGAGCCCGCATCCGTTCCGCACGCCGCCCACGGTGCACCCCCTGCAGCCGGGCACGCTGATCCGGCGGGTGTGCCAGGTGATCGACGTCGGCCCGTTCTCGGTTGCCAACGTCCACCTGTCGCACGGCCAGATGCTGAACCGGCGGCAGCTTCGCCTGATCGCCACCCTGCTGCCGCCGAACGGCGCGGTGCTGGGCGATTTCAACCTGCTGGGGCCAGCGCTTCTGCCAGGCTTCCGCGACGTGGGCCCCAGGGGCGCCACCCACCGCATGGTCGACATGGTGCCGATCCGGCTCGACCGTTGCCTCGCCCGCGGGCTGGACTGCACCGAAGCGCGCGTGCTGCCGCACCAGCCCTCCGACCACCATCCGATACGCGTGGTGCTGCGCGCCCGCACCCACCACCATCCCATCCAGTCCGCCGCCGCTACCGCCTACAGGTAGGGCAGCATCAGCCGGGCGCTGGCGTCGCGCAGGCGCACGGCGAAGCGGCGCTTGTCCAGGTCATGGTGCGTCAACCTGACGTGGCGGTGTTCGGCGATGAACGCCTCGATCCCGGCGCTGATCGCGTTGTCGTAGACCTCGACATTGAGCTCGAAGTTGAGGCGCAGGCTGCGCACGTCGAGGTTGGAACTGCCGATCATCGACCAGCGCCCGTCCATGGTCATCAGCTTGGAATGGTTGAACGGCGCCCGCGCCAGCCACAGCCGCACACCCGCATCCAGCAGCGGCCCGTTGTTGGCGCTGCGGGCCCAGTCCACCGGCTTCTGGTTGCTGTGCTGCGGCATCACCACGTCGATCTCGATGCCGCGCATCGCCGCCATCGCCAGCACCGTCAGCAGCCGCTCGTCCGGCAGGAAATACGGCGTCATGATGCGCACCGAGCGCCGCGCCATGGCGACCGCCTGCATCATCGCGAACTCGATCTTCTCCAGGTCGCTGTCCGGCCCGGAGGTGACCACCCGCATCAGCGCGTCGCCGCAGGACGGATCCACCTCCTGCTGGTCTGGAAAGAACACCGCGTCGTCGATCTCGTGCCCGGTGCAGAACGACCAGTCCTTGGCGAACGCCTCGCTCAGCTGGTGCACCACCGGGCCGCACAGCTCGAAATGCGTGTCCGACACCGGATGCTTCGGCCGGAACCGCAGGACGTTCTCGACCGCGATGTTCATGCCGCCGGTGAAGCCGAGGCGGCCGTCCACCACCAGGATCTTCTTGTGGGTGCGCAGGTTGATGAACGGCATGCGCCACGGCCACACCGAGTGCATGAAGCGCACCGTGGGCACGCCTGCCGCCTGTAGCCGGTTGGCCGCCCGGCAGCGCAGGTAGCCGCTGCCGATCCCGTCCACCATCACGCGCACCTGCACGCCGCGGGCGTGGGCCGCCACCAGCGCGTCGACGAAGTGGCTGCCGACGGCGTCGTCGTGGAACAGGTAGGAGCACAGCAGCACCGTCCGCTCGGCCGACTTGATCGCCGCGAGCATGACCGGGTAGGTGCTGTCGCCGTCCTGGAACCGGCGCAGGGCGTTGCCGCCGAGCAGCGGCCGCCCGCTCAGCCGCCCGACCGCCTCCGCCAGCAGCGCGTACTCCCCATCCAGCTGTCGCTTGCCCGTGGACACGCCGTGCCGGCTGGACCACCGGCGTGCCCGGCCCAGCCTGCGCGCCAGCCGGCGCACCCGATTGACGCCGAACATCACATAAAGTGCGGTGCCGGTAAGCGGCGCCAGCCAGGCCAAGCCGATCCAGCCGATCGCCGAGCCGACGTCGCGCTTGGTGCGCAGCACGTGCAGCGTGACCAGCACCGACAGCACCATCCGCGCCGGCCACAGCGTGTGGCTCAGCAGCATCCACAGCGTGCCGGTCATGGAGCGTTGACGGAATGGTAAGCAGTGCCGCGCAAGCTGATTACTTCCATGACCGGAAGGAGAGTTGTGTTGTGCCGAAGCCGGAAGGCGCCCCACGACGAACAACGGCGGCACGACGATGCGCATCCGGTATGGGTCTGACAAGCCTGGCACCGGTTCCGCCGTCGCTGCGACGACGCGGCGCGGCTGCCTGGAACGCCGGAATGCGTGCCGAGGACGCAGCCTGCGCCGTGCTCGTCGCGAATGGCTGGACCGTGCTGGCCAGACGCGCCCGCACGCCGGCCGGCGAGGTCGACATCGTCGCGTCCCAGGTCACCGTGACCGGGCACGCGATGCTGGCCTTCGTCGAGGTCAAGGCGCGGCCGACGTTGTCGCAGGCCGCCATCGCGCTGACGCTTCGCCAGCAGCACCGCCTGCTCGACGCGGCGGCGATCCTGCTCGCCGGGAACCCGCATTGGCCGCAAGACCAAGTCCGCTTCGACCTGCTCCTGGTGGACCAGGCCGGCACGGTGCGGCGGATCATCGACGCATTTCGGGACGAGCGCGCCGCATGACGGTCTTTGGGCGCAACACAAACGGGACGTATCAACCCGCTACAAAGCTGCGTGCGGCTATGAGCTTATCACGGCCGAAGCGAGGTCGCGATCCGGCGTTTCTAGCCGCGTCGACGGCGGCTGCCGGCCCGCAGGTGGGCCATCGTCCCGGTGATGGCAATGCTGTGGCGATATGACGCTTCGTGCACCAGGCCGCGATGGAACGACGCTTCGTGCACGGCGGCAACCGACCGGCTGCGGCCATGCCGGCTCCAGCCATCCGACCGGCTCATCCGCAGCGGCCGGTAAGCTGCCCGGTGCACGATCACGCGCGGTGCTGCGGTCAGGGCGTCCAGGGTCAGCTTGCCGGCTTCATAGTCGGTGACGACGTGTTGCGCGAAGGCAGGAGCAGCACTCCCAATCGCAGCGACCAGAAAACAGCTGAACAGGCTCTTGGCGACGACGGAGCGGATGGTCAAGACGCTTCCCCTGGATCAACTGGTCAGGAAACCTCGATAACCTATCCGCACCGGCGAGGTAAAGCGCGACGATGACGGGTTTGCGATCAGGCGAGCATGATCAGGGGATCCCGATCACGCCGGAACGAACGCCACGCCCTTCTCCGTCAGCAGGGTTTCCAGCTCGCCCGACTGGAACATCTCGGTGACGATGTCGCAGCCGCCGACCAGCTCGCCCTTGACGTAGAGCTGCGGGATGGTGGGCCAGTTCGAGAACGCCTTGATGCCCTCGCGCAGCTCCGCGTCCTCCAGCACGTTGACGGTCTGGAACGGCACCTGCATGTGCGACAGGATCTGCACCACACGTGCCGAGAAACCGCACTGCGGGAACATGGCATTGCCCTTCATGAACAGCATCACCGGGTTGGCGTCGATCTCGCCCTGGATTCGCTGGAACACGGTGTCGGCCATGAAACTGCTCCTGGAAGAATGAAAAGGATCAGGGGGCGCTGGTCTGGATCGCGAGCGCATGCAGTGCCCCGCCCATCTGTCCGGCCAGCGCCGCATACACCAGCTGGTGCTGCTGCACGCGCGAGCGACCGCGGAACGCCTCGCTGACCACCGAGCACGCGTAATGGTCGCCGTCGCCGGCCAGGTCCTCGATCGTCACCAGCGCGTCCGGCAGGGAGGCACGGATCAGGGTCTCGATTTCGGACGCGGCCATCGGCATGAACGGGAACCTCCACGCAAGCGGCGGCTAGCGGTCCATCAGCCGGGGGAAGAAGGCGTGATGGGCCTGGGACAGCCGCTGCAGCGATATTGTGGCGCCACTGGGCAAAGTCAAACCGTCGCCGCCGGAGCGCCCGAGCAGCCGGCCCTCGATCCCGGCGCGGCGCGCGGCCTCGACCAGCACGGTTCCGTCCTGCACCGCCAGCAGGTAGCGCCCCTGGTCCTCGCCGAACCAGTACGCGTGCGGGCTGATGCCTGACGCCGGCACGTCCAGCTTAATCCCGGCGCCACCCGCCATCGCCATCTCGGCGATCGCCACCAGCAGCCCGCCATCGGCTAGGTCATGGCAGGCGGACACCGTGCCGGACAGGATGCGCGCCCGGACGAAGTCGCCGGTACGCCGCTCCATGGGGAGGTCGAGCGGTGGCGGCGCACCGTCCTCGCGGCCGTGGATCTCGCGCAGCCACAGCGACTGGCCGAGTGCTCCCGCCGTGCGGCCCAGCAGCACCAGGTCCATCTGCGGCAACAAGGCGATACCGATCGCCTGGCCCGCATCCTCCAGCACGCCGAGCCCGCCGATCGCCGGCGTGGGCAGAATCGACACCGCGGTGCCGTCCGGTGCCCGCGTTTCGTTGTAGAGCGACACGTTGCCGCTCACCACGGGGAAG
>CAXSHC010000094.1:6077-9333 GCA_964236745.1 uncultured Acetobacteraceae bacterium | reverse complement strand
ACGCGGCGCCATGCTGGTGAACACCGCGCGTGGTGCGCTGGTGGACGAGGCGGCGCTGGCGGAAGCCCTAGCGGACGGACGCCTCGGCGGCGCCGCGCTGGATGTGTTCGACCCGGAGCCGCTGGCGCCGGATTCGCCGCTACGGGGCATGTCCAACGTGATCCTGACCCCGCACGCCGCCTTCTATTCGGTGGAAAGCCTCGATGCGCTGCAGCGTCTCGCCGCCGAGGAGGCCGCGCGTGCCCTGGCGGGCGAGCCGCTCCGCTCCCTGGTGCCATGAGCGCCCCTGCCGATGTTCCGGAGAGATCGATGACCGACCGTTCCCGTTCCTTCTTCATCGGTGGCGTCTGGAACGACGACGGCGCCGAAGGCTCGTTCATGGTCAGCAACCCGGCCAGCGAGCGGCCCTTGGCCGAGCTCGCATCGGCCGGGGAAGCGGTGGTGGACCACGCGGTCAAGGCGGCGCGGCAGGCGTTTCCAGCCTGGCGCGACCTTGGGCCCTACAAGCGCGCCGCCCTGTTGCGCGCGCTGGCGGCCGAAGTGGACGGGAGGCGCGACGCGATTGCCCGCGTGCTGACGGCCGAACAAGGCAAGCCGCTGGATGAGGCACGCGGCGAGGTGTCCAAGGTCGCGCGCACCTTCGAGTTCTACGCCGCCGAGGCGGTGCGCGTGCTCGGCCAGACCATCCCGAACGAGGATCCCGGCTTCCTGAGCTTGGTCGAGAAGGAGCCGATCGGCGTGGCGGCGGCGATCGCGCCGTGGAACTATCCGGTGGAGCTGATCGGCTGGAAGCTCGGCGGCGCGCTGGCCGCGGGATGCACCCTGGTGGTCAAGCCGTCCGAGTACACGCCCTTGTCGGCGATCGCGCTGATCGAGTGCGTCGAGGCGGCGGGCTTCCCGGCCGGGGTGGTCAACCTGGTGCAGGGCGCTGCCGCCACCGGCGCCGCGCTGGTGTCGCATCCGGACGTGGACAAGATCGCCTTTACCGGCTCGGTGTCGGTGGGCGAGAACATCTTCCGCACCATGGGCGGTATCAAGTCGGTGTCGCTGGAACTGGGCGGCAACTGCCCGATGGTGGTGGGGGCCAGCGCCGACGTGGAAGCGGCGGTGGCCGGCGCGTTGCGCCGCGGCTTCCGCAACATGGGGCAGATCTGCATCGCGGTGAACCGCATCTACGTGCACCGCTCGCTGTACGACCGCTTCCTCGGCCTGCTCGCCGAGGGGGCCGGCCGGCTCAGCATCGCCGACGGGCTGCAGCGTCCGGACGCGGACCTGGGACCGATGACCAACGCCGACGGCATCGCCAAGGTCGAGCGCCACGTCGCGGACGCGCGGAAGAAGGGCGCCCGCCTGCTGTGCGGCGGCGGCCGGCCGGCCGGCTTCGGGTCCGGGTATTTCTTTTCGCCCACGGTGTTCGGCGACTGTGCGCCCGACACCCTGGTCATGAGCGAGGAAACCTTTGGCCCGGTTCTGGGCGTGGCGCCGTTCGATACCCTGGACGAGGCCATCGTCCTGGCCAACGCAGGACCGTACGGGCTCGCCGCCTATGTGTATGCGCGCGACGTGGGCGAGATCTTCGCCCTGACGCGGGCGCTTTGCTTCGGCAGCGTCGCCGTGAACAACGTCGATGCCGGGATCATGAACGCGCCTTATGGCGGCCGGAAGCGCAGCGGCATCGGCTACGAGCACGGTCGGGAAGGCATGGAAGGCTATCTCGCCATCAAGCACGTCCGGCTGCGGCACGGGGCCTGACCCGGAGCATGGCTGCCACCGCCTGCTTCGTCGGCATCGATCTCGGCACCTCCGCCTGCAAGGCGCTGGCGATCGACGGCAACGGAACCGTGCTGGCGCGGGCTTCCGCCGAGTATCCGCTGTTCACCCCCAGGCCGGGATGGGCCGAGCAGTCGCCGGCCGATTGGCAGCGGGGCTGCGACGAGGCGATGGCGGTTCTGGTCGCGGCGCTGCCGCCGGGCAACGCGGTGCAGGCGATCGGCCTGTCCGGGCAGATGCACGGGCTGGTGGCGCTGGACCGGAACGACCAAGTGATCCGGCCGGCCATCCTGTGGTGTGACAACCGCACCGGCGCCCAGTGCGAGGCGATCACCGAGCGCGTGGGCGGCGCCGACGCGCTGCTCGGCCTGACCAGCAACCGGATGTTGCCGGGCTTCACCGGCGGCAAGATCGCCTGGCTGCGCGAGCACGAGCCGGACACGCTGGAACGGATGCGCCGCTTTCTGCTGCCCAAGGATGCGTTGCGCCTGGAAATGACTGGCGAGCACGCCACCGACGTGTCCGACGCGTCCGGCACCGGCTTGTTCGACGTGCGCGCCCGCACCTGGTCGCAGCCGATGCTCCAAGCGGTGGGCTTATCGCCGGAGCAGGTGCCGACCGCGTTGGAGTCGCACGAGGTCAGCGGCCGGCTGCGTGCGGAGACGGCGTCGCGCTGGGGCCTGCCGACGGGCCTGCCGGTGGTGGCGGGCGGCGGCGACTCGGTGATCCAGACCACCTCCATGGGGGTGATCAACCCGGGCGTGGTCGGCATCACGGTCGGCACCGCCGGGCTGGTGGGCGCCAGCGCCGCATCCTGCCCGGACAACCCCGGGGCACTGCTGCAGGTGTCCTGCGGCAACGCGCCCGACCGCTGGCATGTGATGGGAGTCACCCTGAACGGCGGCGGGGCGTTCCAGTGGTGGCGGGACGCCTTGTCGCCGCTGCCGAACGGCGCTCCCGGCTTCGACGAGATCGTGGCGATGGCGCTGCAGGCGCCGGCGGGAGCGGGCGGCCTGCTGTTCCTGCCGTTCCTGATGGGCGAGCGCTGCCCGCACGTGGCGCCGACCGGGCGCGGGGCTTTTGTCGGCCTCGCCCGTGGCCACGACCTGCGCCACATGAGCCGCGCGGTGATGGAAGGCGTGCTGCTGAACATCCGCTCGATCCTGGATCTGGTGGCGGCCTCGGGGGTCGGGTGGCAGTCGCTTCGGGTGTCCGGCGGCGCCACCGCCTCGCCGGCCTGGCTGCAGATGCTGGCCGACGTGTCGGGGCAGGAAGTGGCGACCGTCACCGGGGCGGTCGAGGGCGGGGCCTATGGCGCGGCGCTGCTCGCCGGCGTCGGCAGCGGCCACTGGTCCTCACTGGACGAGGCGGCACAGGCGATCAGGATAACCGGCACCACGCGGCCCTGCGCGCCGTCGGTGGCGGTCTATGACCGGCTGCACCCGATCCACGCGTCGTTGTTCCAGGCGCTCGGGAATGCCAACGC
>CAXSHC010000094.1:0-6067 GCA_964236745.1 uncultured Acetobacteraceae bacterium | reverse complement strand
GCCCGCACGGTACCGGCGGGAGCAGGTTCATGAAGGCGATCGTGTTCGACCTGGACGGCACCCTGGTCGACAGCGCGCCGGACATCGCCGCCGGCATCAACCGCATGCTGGCCGACTACAACCTGCCGCCGCGGGACGTCCGGGCGATCGAGCGCCTCACCGGCGAAGGGGCCAGCGTACTGGTGGAGAAGGTGTACGCCGAGATCGGGATGACGGTGGATGCCGCCCGGATCGAGACCGACACCGCCCGCTACCTCGCATATTATCAGGAACGTCCGGTGGTGGGCTCCACGCTCTACGCCGACGCAGCCACGGCATTGCCGTTGCTGCGGCGCGCCGGCCTGCGGATCGGGGTCTGCACCAACAAGGTGCAGGTGCTGGCGGAGGTGGTGCTGAACCATCTGGACGTCGGCCAATACGTCGACGTGGTGGTCGGCTCCGACACCACGCCCTTTCGCAAGCCGCACCCGGCGCCGCTGCTGCACACGCTGGACGCGCTGGGGGTGGGTACGCGGGACGTGACCTTTGTGGGCGACACCGTGATTGACCGCGACTGCGCCGCCGCGGCCGGGGTGGCGTGCCGGATCGTCGACTGGGGCACCGGACGGCTGGTGCAGGTGCCTGACGCAACGCGGCTGCGCCGCTTCGCCGACCTGCTGCCGGGTGCGATTGTTCCAAATGCCTGAAGCGCCGACCCACCTGCTCACCGCCCTGGCGCAGGCGCGCCACGGCCTGAGCCGGGCCGAGACACGCCTGGCTGACGTCGTGTTGCGCCAGCCCGAGGCGGTGATCACGATGAGCATGACCGACCTCAAGCAGATGGCCGAGGTCAGCGATCCCACCATCGTGCGCTTCTGCCGGCGCCTCGGCTGCGTCGGTTATGCCGAGTTCAAGGTGCGGCTGGCGCAGGGGCTGGCGCCGCAGCCGCCGTTCAGCCACCAGCCGATCACTAAGGGCGACACCGTGTCCGACGCGACGGTGAAGCTGCTCAGCAACTCGGTGAACGCGATCCGCCGCTTCGCCGACGATCTCGACCCGCAGGCGGTGGAAGCGGCCGCCGACTGCCTGCTGAAGGCGAGGAACACCTTCCTGTTCGCGCTCGGCTTGTCGGAGACGGTGGCGTTCGACGCCGAGCACAAGCTGTTCCGGCTTGGCATACGCTGCCGGCTGGTACTGGAAGCCAACCGGCAGTCGCAGCTTGCATCCACGTTGGGAGCGGACGAGCTGGTCGTGTTCTTTTCCCACTCCGGCGACACCCGCACCCTGGTTGCGGCGGCGCTGGCCGCGCGCCGCAGCGGCGCCGCCACCGTGGCGCTGACCGCGCCGGGCTCGCACCTGGCGCGTGCCTGCGACGTCGTGGTCGCCCTGCCGCGCTATGAGCACAGCGAGATCTACACCCCGCTTACCGCACGGCTGAACCACTTCCTGGTGGTCAACATGCTGGTGGTCGCGGTCGGGCTGAAACAGAAGCGGACGATGCCTGAAAGCCTCACCGCCCTTGAGCCCTGGTTGACCGAGAAGTTCATCGATTGAAGGAGCATCCCCTCATGCAGCCGTCCAAGCCGCAGGACCAAGCCAAGCTCGCCGCCGGCCGCAAGAAGGCCGAGCGGGCGCTGGAGATCAACCCGCGGGCGAGAAGGTGCGCGAAGGTTTCGACATCGCAGGCGTGCCGACCTCCACCGCTACCCGCGACCTGGCGCGCGAGGTCGGCGTGCCGCTGCTCGACCTCAACGACGTGGTGGAGCTTGACCTCACCATCGACGGCGCCGACGAGATCGACCGCGCCGGTCGCATGATCAAGGGCGGCGGCGCCTGCCTGCTGTGGGAGAAGATGGTGGCGCGCGTGTCGCGGCGGATGGTGGCGGTGGTCGACGACGGCAAGGTGGTGGACACGCTGGGGCAGTATCCGCTGCCGGTCGAGGTGATCCGCTTCGGCTGGCGCTCCACCGGGCGCGAGCTGCAGAAGCTGTTCGACCAGTTCGGGCATCACGACGTGCCGATGACCCTGCGCGGCGGCGAGGCCAACCCGGTGGTCACCGACAGCGGCCACTACATCCTGGACTGGCAGCTCGATCGCATCACCGACCCCGATGGGCTGGCGCCGTTGTTCAACGAGATCCCTGGCGTGGTCGAGCACGGCCTGTTCGTCGGCATCGCCCATGAGATGGTGATCGGCCACGCCGACGGCAGCGGCGAGGTGATCCGGCTCGATTGACGAACACAAAGGCGGCAACCGGGTTGGGAGGACGAGATGTATCTGCAGAAGCATGACCTGTCGGGCAGGACTGCCGTGGTGACGGGTGCGGCCCGTGGCATCGGCTTCGCCTGTGCCCAGGCTTTGGGAGAAGCCGGAGCCCGCGTCCTCGTGACCGATCTCGACGAAGCAGCAGCGCAGGCGTCGGCCGGACAGCTCGCGAGACAAGGTGTCGAGGCCTATGCGTTCCGGCTCGACGTTACCGATCCAAAGGCGGTACGCGCCCTGGCCGCATCCTTGAACGAGCGCTTCGGTGCGGTCGACATCCTGGTCGCCAATGCCGGCATCGTGCGGGGCGGCAAGGCGGAGGAGGTGGAAGACGACGACTGGCGCGCGGTGATCGAGGTCAACCTCAACGGCGTGTTCTGGAGCTGCCGCGAGTTCGGCCGCGCGATGCTGGAGCGCGGACGCGGCGCCATCGTCACCATCGGCTCCATGTCCGGCGAGATCGTCAACAAGCCGCAGGAGCAATCGTCCTACAACGCGGCCAAGGCCGGGGTTCATCACCTCACGCGCACCCTGGCGGCGGAATGGGGCGGGCGCGGCGTGCGCATCAACGCGGTGGCGCCGACCTATATCGATACCCCGCTGACCCGGTTCGGCATGGAGGATCCGACGCTCAAGGAGACCTGGCTGTCGATGACGCCGATGGGGCGGGTCGGCCGCCCGGACGAGGTCGCCTCCGTGGTCGCGTTCCTGGCCTCGGACGCGTCAAGCCTGATGACCGGCAGCATCGTCCTGGCCGATGGCGGATATACCTGCTGGTGAAGCCTGCGGAGGTATCGGCAGGAGTACGGGGATCGATCCGGCATCCTTGACGCTTGTCGGGTCGGGTACCGGTTCGACGCGACGATCGCCTGTGTTTCGTGTTCAGGGTCGGCGGACGGCCTTGAACGTTTCGACGTGCCGGGTCATGGCGATCTCGGTCGGCAGCCGTTCCATGCTGCTGGCGCCGTAGAACCCGGCGCAATGCGTGCTGCGCTCCAGCACGAAGCGCATGTCGTCCGGGCTCGACACCGGGCCGCCATGCGCGATCACGATCACGTCCGAGCGGACGCGCTTGGCCGCCTCCCCCCATTCGTCGATCAGCGACACCGACTGGTCGAGCGACTTGGTGGTGGTGGCGCCGATCATGCCGCCGCTGGTGACGCCGAGATGGGCGACGATCAGGTCGGCACCGGCTTCCGCCATCGCCACCGCCTCGTCGGCATTGAACACGTAGGGCGTGGTCAGCAGGTCGAGCGCATGTGCTTCGCGGATCATGTCGACCTCGGTCGCGTAGTTGATCCCGGTTTCCTCCAGGCTGACGCGGAACGTGCCGTCGATGATGCCGATGGTGGGAAAGTTCTGCACGCCGGAAAAGCCGAGCTCCTTCAGCCGGCGCAGGAACACCGGCATGATGACGAACGGGTCGGTGCCGTTCACGCCCGCGATCACCGGGGTGTGCTTCACCACCGGCAGGATCTCGCCCGCCATCTCCAGCACGATGTCGTTGGCATTGCCGTAGGCGAGCAGGCCGGCGGACGACGCGCGCCCGGCCATGCGGTAGCGGCCGGAGTTGTAGACGATGATGAGGTCGATCCCGCCCGCTTCCTCGCACCGGGCGGACAGGCCGGTGCCGGCGCCGCCGCCGACGATGGGGACGCCGCGCCGGACCATGTCCTGCAGCCGCTCGACGATCACCCGACGCTCGATGGCAGCCATTCTCATCCCCTTCCGGTCAACGCTGCATATAATCGTGCAGCCGGCGCGCCATGGCCACCGCGAAACCGGGATCGTTGATGTGCGCATCCGACCGCACCTGCTCGATGCGGGGATCGAGCTCGTTGTCGATCGCCTCGACCAGCGCGCGATCGGCTTCCGGGTCGTGGAACACCTCGCCGGGGCACGCGATCGTGGACACGCCGCCGAGCGGGACGAACAACGCCACCGGCCCTGTCGCCGCGTTCAGCTTGCGCGCAATCGTGCGGCCGAGCGCTGCGGTCTCGAAAGCATTGGTGCGCATCAGCGTGACCATCGCGTTGTGCCGGTACAGCCTACGGCCGCGGAAACGCTCCGGCACGTCGTCGGGCGGGCCCCAGTTCACCATGTCGAGCGCGCCCAGCGATACCACCTGCGGAATGCCCAGCCGGCCGGCGGCCTCGAGCCGGTCCGGGCCGGCGGACAAGCGGCCGCCCACCAGCTCGTCGGCGAGCTCGGTGGTGGTCAGGTCGAGGCAGCCGCGCACGATGCCGTCCTGCACCAGCTTCTCCATGGCGCGGCCGCCGGCGCCGTTGGCGTGGAACACCAGCACCTCGTGTCCCGCCGCCTCCAGCCAACGCCGCGCCGCGTCGGCCGCCGGCGTGGTGACGCCGAACATGGTGATCGCGACCACCGACGCCGATGGCAGGACCGGCCCCAGCCGCTCGAAGCGCTGCGCCATCGCCGCCATCGCGGTCGCGGCGTTGTCCAGCACCCGGCGGGTGATCGTGTTCAACCCGGCGATGTCGAGCACGGGGAACTGCATGGCGATGTCGAACACGCCGACATAGGGTGCCACGTCGCCGGCGGCGATCGTCGAGACCATCAGCTTCGGCAGGCCGATCGGCAGCGCGCGCATCGCCGCGGTCGCGATCGACGAGCCGCCCGAGCCGCCCGCGGCGAGCACGCCGTGCAGCCGCGCCGACGCATACAGTTCCAGCGCGAGTGCTGTCACCCCGTCCGCCATGGCGGCCAGGGCGCGGCCGCGATCGTTGCGGGCGACAAGCGCGTCGATCGTCACCTCGGCTCGTCGGGCGATCTCCTCACGCGAAACGTTCGCCGCGACCGTTGCCGTACCGGACACCCCGACATCGGCCAGCACGACGTCGCAGCCCAGTTCCAAAATGCGGTCGCGCAGGAACGCGTATTCCCCGCCCTTGGTGTCAAGCGTCCCAGGCAGCAGAACGGTCGCCGTCATGCCGGCACCTGCTGATTGTCGTCAGCGGTCGCGGGCACGTGCAGCCGCTGCCACTCGGGAGCCCGGAGTCTCGCGCGCGAGCCCTTCCGCGCCGGACGGTGAATACACCACGAAAAGGGTAAGCGGTCCGGTTCCAGTGTTCAGCGTCGAATGGAAGCGGTCGGCCGGCACG
This sequence comes from uncultured Acetobacteraceae bacterium, assembly GCA_964236745.1. Classification (GTDB taxonomy): domain Bacteria; phylum Pseudomonadota; class Alphaproteobacteria; order Acetobacterales; family Acetobacteraceae; genus Lichenicola. Next base: position 703 of record CAXSHC010000094.1, on the reverse strand, counting down.
TGGATGGTGCTGCCAAGTCGGACCGGGAACACGATCGGCACGCCGGCCGGATCCTCTACCATCTGCTCACCCTCGCCGGCTACGACGAACAGGACCTCTTCCGCTCCAGGATGGTTATGGCGCGTGTGGCCGAGCCCCGGATGCATTGTGACGACGCCGGCACCCAGACCACAGCCGGCATTGATCGAGGGCGAACAGGTCACGTTGAAACGCCCCCAATCGAAAATCACCGTTTCTACCTCGTCGGGATCAGAAACAAGATACGGCTTGGTCATGCGAAAGCTTCCTTCCTTGCGCATCTAGATTATCGGTCAAGTTTTAAGCAAAAGAAAGGTAATGCTCATGTGATCTGTCCTGCGACCGCCGGCAGACATCCTGTGTAGATCGTCGTGATTGATCCGTTCGACACACAGTTGCCAGAAGAGGTTGACCAGCCCCCACCGGGTGATCCGGACGAAATCTTAGTTGAGCATGATGCCATGCGCTGCGGCTGGTCCCGCCGGACTTGGCGGAACTGCAGGTACTGACCCCTTCGACAGGATGACCTTGGGTGCCGGAGGCCGGTAGCCCAACGAGCTATGGGGACGCACCGTGTTATAGTGCATACGCCATTGCTCGATCAGCATCTTGGCCTCGGCCAGCGTGTTGAACGCCTTGCACGCCAGCAGCTCGTCGCGGAACTTGCCGTTGCAGCTTTCCACAT
>CAXSHC010000093.1:965-9342 GCA_964236745.1 uncultured Acetobacteraceae bacterium | reverse complement strand
TCCTACGGCCTGTGGGGCGACCAGGTCAGCCGCTAGAAACGCGAAACAGGGAGCCGGGGCGATGACCCGTCTGCTGGAGATGCAGGACATCTCCAAGGGCTTTCCCGGCGTCCGGGCCCTGTCCGACGTCAGCATCTCGCTGGACAACGGCGAGGTGCTCGGCATCGTCGGCGAGAACGGCGCCGGCAAGTCGACGCTGATGAAGATCCTGGCCGGCGTGTTCCCGGCTGACGGCGGCGAGATGCGCCTCGGCGGCCAGCCGTTCCTGCCCAGGCGGCCGCGAGACGCGCTGGATGCCGGCATCATTGTCATCCACCAGGAGCTGAGCCTGGTGCCGGACCGGTCGGTGGCCGAGAACATCTTTCTCGGCCACCTGCCGCACGACCGGCTGGGCCGGGTCCGCCGCACGGCGCTGAACCGGGACGCGAAGGGGCTGCTGGCTCGGGTCGGGCTGACGGTCGCGCCGCAGACGCGCGTGCGCCAGCTCGGCATCGCGCAGCAGCAGCTGGTGGAGATCGCGCGCGCCTTGTCGCGACAGGCGCGGGTGATCGTGATGGACGAGCCCACCGCCACCCTCACCACGGCCGAGCAGAGGATCCTGTTCGCGACCATCGCCACCTTGCGCGACGCGGGCGTGGGGCTGGTGTTCATCAGCCATCACCTGGAGGAAGTGTTCGAGGTGTGCGACCGGATCACCGTGCTGCGCGACGGCGCCGCGGTGGAAACCCGTCCGGTGTCGAACTGGAACGAGGCGTCGCTGATCCAGGCGATGGTCAACCGCCCGATCGAGGCGCTGTTCCCGGAACGCAACGCCGTGCTGGGCGAGGTGGTGCTGGACGTGGAGGCGCTGGGCTGCGCCGGGCGCTTCTCCGACGTGTCGTTCGCGGTGCGCGCGGGCGAGGTGGTCGGCATCGGCGGCCTGATCGGCGCCGGCCGCACGGAGGTGCTCAAGACGATCTATGGCGCCCTGCCCGCCAGCCACGGCCGGGTGCGCGTGCAAGGGCGGGACGCGCGCATCCGCTCGCCGCGCGACGCGATCGCCGCCGGCGTGGCGCTGGTGCCGGAGGACCGCAAGGCGGAAGGGCTGGTGCTGCCGTTCCCGATACGCAGCAACGTCGCCCTGTCGACGCTGCCGCAGCAGTCCTGGCTCGGCAGCGTGGTGCTGCGCGGCCGGGTGGACCGGCTGGCCGAGCATGCGGTACAGAGCCTGCGCATACGCACCCCCGGCATACGCCAGCCGGTGCGCTCCTTGTCCGGTGGCAACCAGCAGAAGGTGGTGCTCGGGCGCGCCCTGACCACGCACCCGCGCGTGTTCCTGCTCGACGAGCCGACGCGCGGCATCGATGTCGGCGCCAAGATCGAGGTGTACCGGCTGATCAACAGCCTCGCCGAGGCGGGGGGTGCGGTGCTGGTGGTGTCGTCGGACATGATCGAGCTGCTGGGCGTCAGCGACCGGATCCTGGTGATGCGCGCCGGCCGCCTCGCCGGCACCCTGCCCCGACACGAGTTCAGCCAGGAGCGGGTGATGCAGCTCGCGGCCCTCGGCTGATGTCCGGTCCCACGGGAGAAGACCCCGCCATGGCATCCGCCCCCGACGTCGCACCGAATGTTTCACCGGCTGCAGCCGATGCCGCCGCTCCCGACAGGCGCTTCGGCTTCCGTTCCGTCGGCCGGGCCGTCAACGAGTTGACGATCGTGGTGGGCTTCGTCGGCATCTCGCTCTACCTCGCCCTCACCACGCCGGCGTTCCTGACCACGGCCAACCTCCTGTCCATCCTGCTGGCGAGCGCCCTGATCGGCATTGTCGCGGTGGGGGAAACCTTTGTGATCGTGACCGGCGGCATCGACCTGTCGGTGGGCTCGGTGGTGGCGTTCTCGGGCGTCATGGCGGGCATGGCCCTGAACGCGCACGTTCCGGTGCCGCTCGCGGTGCTGATCGGGCTCGGCATCGGCGCGCTGTCCGGCGGCTTCATCGCCTTTGCCGTCACCACGCTGAACATGAGCCCGTTCATCGTCAGCCTGGCGGTGCTGGCGATGGCGCGCGGTCTCGCCTTCATCGTCACCAACGGCAATACCATCTTCTCCTTCCCCGACAGCTTCGACGCCATCGGCGGCGGCAACCTGGGTCCGTTCCCGGTCGCGGCCCTGGTCACGCTTGGCGTGTTCCTTATCGCCGGCCTGGTGCTGGCGCGCACCGTGTTCGGCGCCGAGATCTATGCCGTGGGCGGCAACCGCGAGGCGGCGCGGCTGGCCGGCATCCCGGTGAACCGGACGCTGGCGATCGTCTACATCATCAGCGGCGCCCTGGCCGGGCTTGGCGGCATCATCCTGGCTGGCCGGCTGGACAGCGCGCAGCCGATCGCCGCCACCGGGCTGGAGCTCAATGCCATCGCCGCGGTGGTGATCGGCGGCGCGTCCTTGTTCGGCGGCAAGGGGTCCATCCTGGGCACCCTGCTCGGCGTGCTGATCATCGGCCTGATCAACAACGGCCTGACCTTGAAGAACGTGCAGCCGTTCTGGGTGCAGTTCATCCAGGGTGCCGTGATCTTCGGGGCGGTGCTGATCGACAGTCTCAACCAGAAGCGGCGCGGCAGCTGATGCCGCATCCCACAATCCGGAGCATCCCATCATGAGCGAAGCCCTTCCCGCCGGCCGTGGCCGCCTGCAGAACAAGGTCGCGGTGGTCACCGGCGCCTCCAACGGCATCGGACGCGCCACCGCGCTGTTGTTCGCAGCCGAAGGCGCCCGGGTAGTGATCACCGACATCGACGCGGCGCGGCTGGAACAGGTGCGTGGCCTGATCGCCGGCTCGGGCGCGGAAGCGCGTGCCGTGGTGGGCGACGTGTCCAGCAACGACGACGCCAAGGCGATGATCGCCGAGGCGGTGAACGGCTTCGGCCGCGTGGATATCCTGGTGGCCAATGCCGGCATCATCCCCGAGCTCGACCTGCTGACCGCGACGGCGGAGGATTTCGACCACGTCATGGCGATCGACGGGCGGGGGATGTTTCTTACCTGCAAGTTCGCTGCCGAGGCGATGCTGCAATCCGGCGGCGGCTCGATCGTCTGCTTGTCCTCGATTTCCGGCGAGGCCGGGCAGAAAAGCCAAGCGGTGTATGGCCCAGCCAAGTTCGTGGCGTCCGGCATCACCAAGCACCTGGCGGTGGAGCTCGCGACGCGCGGCATACGCGTCAACGCGGTGGCACCGGGCACGATCAGCACCGAGGCGGTGAAGAAGCTGTCCGACGAGTACATCTCCGGGGTCAAGGCGATGCACCCGATGGGCCGGATCGGCAGCCCGATGGAGGTGGCGCAGGCGATCCTGTTCCTGGCTTCCGACGACGCCTCGTTCATCACCGGGGCGGTGCTTCCGGTGGATGGCGGCTATCTGGCGCAGTAGTCGCACGGTCCGTCGACAACCACGCGAGGCCGGTGCAGCTGGTCGGCCTCGCTCAGCGTATGCGCGCCTGCCAGGTCATGAGGCGAATGCGGTCGAGCGCGACAAAGCGTTCCACGCCGCGATTTCCGTCTTCATCTGGTCGAGCTTCCGCGTCACGAGGTCGAGCGCATCCTCACCGAGGAACAGGCGCGCCGGCGGGTTCCGGGCTTCGACCAGCCGAAGCAGGGCTTGCGCCGCCTTGTCGGGGTCCCCGGGTTGGTTGCCGCTCTTGTTCTGCCGCGCCGTGCGTATCGGATCCATGACCGCGTCGTAGTCGCCGATGCTGCGCGGCGCGCGATCCATCGAGCGTCCCGCCCAGTCGGTGCGGAACTGGCCCGGCGCCAGTGCTGTGACGTGGATGCCGAACGGCGCCACTTCCTTGCCCAGCGACTCAGAGAGGCCTTCAAGCGCGAACTTGCTGCCGCAATAGAAGCTGATGCCCGGCATGGTGATGAAGCCGCCCATGGAGGTGACGTTGATGATGTGGCCGCGCCGGCGCTCGCGCATGCCCGGCAACACGGCTTTGATCATTGCCACAGGGCCGAACACGTTGGCCGCGAACTGACGCTGAAGGTCGTCGAGGCTCGATTCTTCAAGAATGCCTTCGTGGCCATAGCCAGCGTTGTTGACCAGCACGTCAACCTGTCCGGCTTCCCGCTCGGCGTGTCGAACGGCTTCAGGAAGTGCCGCATAGTCCGTCACATCCAGCAGGAGTGGATAAGCATGTTCGGACGCCGCAAAGGCTTGCGCATCCTCCGCGCGGCGCACGGTGCCGATCACGCGATGACCGTCGGACAGGGCGGCCGCGGCGAAAGCACGTCCGAGGCCGGAGCTGACGCCGGTGATGAGAAAGGTTCTGGTTTCTGTCATGTAGGTCTCGCTGAGCAGGTGGCCTAATTTATATCATGATATAAAAATGAAGCCCATGATAAGTTCTGGCCCGAGAGCAACGAGGCAAACCACGCGCGAGCGCGTCCTGGATGCGGCCGAACGCCTGCTTGCGCAGGGCAGCGCCGCCTTCTCGATGCGTGAACTCACCGAAGAAGCGGGAACCAGCTTCGCGACGCCCTTCAATCACTTCGGCAGCAAGGCGGCGATCATGCTGGCGCTGTCGGCGCGCCGCATCGACGTCATGCATGATCGGCTTGCGCAAGCAGCCCTTCCGGAAGCAGCGGCTGGACGGGTGCTCGCGGCGGTCGACATCGCGGCGGCGGTCATGCTGAGCGCACCTGCTGTCAATCGTGCCGTCATGGCCGTGGTCGGCGCGCCACACGACGAGCCCGAGGCCGTGTCCTCGCGTTCAAGCGTGCTGTGGGCCGAGGCGCTCGGCACCGGGGCCGGACTCGCCACCGCGACCCGATCCCTGGCGATAACTGTGCTTCCCGACCAGCTCGCCGCCGCATTTCGCGGCGTGCTGTCATTCTGGACGGCGGGCGAGATCGTGGACCGGATGCTGCATGGACGTGCCCATGCCGCGGCGGCTGCGGTTCTGCTGGGCTTTGTCGAAGCCGAGGGCCGCGCCGAGCTTTTGACGCTTCTGCAAGTCAACTCGGCCGGGAACGGTGCCGGGCGCAACTGAAGTGCCGCGGCAGCCTGTCTTGTCTGCAGGCGTCTCCGGGCTTGCCGTCTAGTGCATCATGACGCGCTGGAACAGCACATGGAACATCCACGAGGTGAGCCCCACCGACAGGATCAGCAGCGGCACGTTCAGCATCAGCGTCAACGTGTTCCAGCGCTGGGTCTCGGAAAAGTCCAGATGGAACAGGAAGATCAGCTTGGCCACCGTGGTGAGAAAAGCGAGCACGGAGATGGTGGCCAGGAGGTTGAACGGCGTCATCGCGTGCTCGCGAACCAGGATCAGCGAGATGCCGAGCAGGGCCAGCGTCAACACGTAGCCGACAAAGTATTTGCGGGCGCTCGACAGGCTGACCTCGGGATGCTGCCAAGGCTTCGTGTTGTCGAAGTCCATCATCAGATTGATCCCCGCAGATAGACGAAGGTGTAGACGAAGGTCCAGATCAGCCCCTGGTACAGCCAATACACCTTGAGGTTCGCCAACCGGTATGTGACCAGCTGGGTGAAGCCGTCGCGTGCGATCTGCGCCACCATGACCAACATCCACAGCAGGCCGAACAGCAGGTGGACGCCGTGCGCCACCACCACGGTCCAGAATATCGACAGGAAGCCGCTTCGCTGCGGTGGGCCGCCAGCCAGGGCCACGTCCCACAGCTCGTGCGTTTCCATGCCAATGAACAGCGCCCCGATCCCGAACGACACCAGGAGCCAGCCAATCGCCGCGCGCGGCAAGTCGTGCCGCAGCTTGACCATCACCATGCCGTAGGCGAACACGCTGGTGAACAACACGATCGTTTCAAGATAGCCGTAAAGCGGCGAAGCCACGTCACGCGGCGTGGGCCCTCCCATGAAGCTGGTGGGATAGCTCAGCACCGCATAGGCGGCGAACAAGGCGGCGAAGATCAGCGAGTCGCTCAGCATGTAGAGCCAGAAGCCCAGCATGCGCGTGCTCATCATGTCGTGCTCGTGGTGGATGTCCGCCCACAGCACGGTGTTCGGGCCGGGCGGCTCGTCGTGCAGGCCGGTGATCATCAGGCGTGCTCGCCGCTGCCGGGGCCAAACACCACCACGCCGTCGGGGAGAGCCTCCTCAGGCCTGGATCGCTGTGACGGCCGCGCTGCGAGCCGCTCGAGGCGCTCGACCTCGGCAGCCGGGATGGTGGTGCCCGTGCTGCCGCCGAACGACCGGATGCAGACGATGGCAATCATGGCCAGCAACGAGGCGATCGCCAGCCACCAAACGCGCCAGATCATGGCGAAGCCGAAGCCTGCGGCGCAGATGCCGAGGAACATCGGCACCGGCGTGTTCACCGGCAACTCGATGTCCTTGTACTGGTCCGGCATGACGTGGTGCAGGCGGTAGTCCCGGCGCCAAGCCCACTCGTCGCGGGCATTGATGTGCGGGATCACCGCAAAGTTGTAGGCCGGCACCGGGGAATGGGTCATCCATTCCAGGCTGCGACTGGTGCCCCAGGGATCGCGTCCGGCCTTGTTCAGCTCGCGGTCGCGTATGCTGACCCACATCTGGTAGACGAACGCGCCGAGGGCTGCGATGTCGACGAATATGCCGACCTCCTCGATCGCCAGGATCGGCCACCAGCTCTGGTAGGGCACGTAGGCGAGGCGTCGCGGCATTCCGGTCAGGCCGAGGATGAACATGGCCGTGAACACGATAAAGGTGCCGCCGACCAGCAGCCAGAACACCCACTTGCCGCTCGGCTCGTGCAGGGTGAAGCCGAACACCTTGGGGAACCAGAAGGTGGTGCCGCCGACCACCGCAAACACGGTGACCATGACCACGCAATGGAAGTGCGCGATCACAAACACCCCGTTATGGGTCATGTAGTTGATCGCCGGGATCGCCAGCATCATGCCGGTCCAGCCGCCGATGATCTGCATGAAGATCGCCGACACCGCCCACAGCATCGGGGTCGGGAAGGTCACGCGACCGCGCACCATGGTCAATGCCCAGTCGAACACCTTCACGCCGGTCGGGATCGCCACCAGCATGGTGGCCACGCTGTAGAAGCCGTTGACGATGGGGCCGGCGCCCATGGTGAAGAAGTGGTGCAGCCACACGGTCCAGGAGATGCAGCCGATGCTCAGCGTTGCCGCCACCATGACGGGGTAACCGAACAGCTTCTTCTGCGAGAAGGCCGGGATGACCTCCGACATGATTCCCCAGGACGGCAAGATGATGAAGTACACCTCCGGATGGCCCCAGATCCAGAACAGGTCGGTGTAGAGCATGAAGTTGCCACCCATGCCCGTGGTGTAGAAGTGGGTGTTGAAGTAGCGGTCCAGGCTCAGCAGGCCGATCGCCACGCCCAGCACCGGAAAGGCGGTGAGCCCGATCACGTTGGTGGTCAGCGAGGTCCAGGTGAACAAGGGCAGGCGCATCCAGGTCATACCTGGTGCACGCATCTTGATGATGGTGGTGATGATGTTCACCGCCCCTAGCGTGGTGCCGACGCTTCCTATCTGTAGGGCCCAGCTCCAATAGTCGACGCCGACATCCGGGCTGTAGGAAAGCTCGGTAAGCGGTGCCAGGCCCACCCAGCCGGCCTGGCTGAAGTCGCCCAGGAACAAAGACAGCATGGTCAGGCCGGCGCCGACGGCGGTGAGCCAGAAAGCAAGTGCGTTGATGTAGGGGAATGCCATGTCCCGCGCGCCGATCTGCAGCGGCACCAGGAAGTTCATGAACCCGGCCAGCAACGGCGTCGCCGCGAAGATCAGCATGATGGTCCCATGGGACCCATAGATCTGGTCGTAGTGGTAGGGCGGCAGGTAGCCGTGCTCGGCGCCGAGGTAGCCGGGCGAGTTGGGGCCGACCGCTATCGCCTGTTGCGTGCGCATCATGATGGCGTCGACGAAGCCGCGGAACAGCATCACGGTGCCGACCACGGCATACATGATGCCGATACGCTTGTGGTCGATGGTGGTCAGCCACTCACGCCAGAAGTAGCCCCACTTGCGGTAGTAGGTGAGCAACCCGAGGATGAGGAGGCCAACCGTGGCCGAGAAGATGAAGGCGAAGCCGACGATGAGGTTGTCATAAGGGACCTGCGACAGGGTCAGGCGACCGAAGATCGGGTCCCAGTGCTGTTGGACCTCGTTCATTGCATGTCGTCCTGTCTAGTATCGGTCGGGGCACCTATCGGCTGTTGGCCGTTGTTCACCTTGTGCGCCTTCTTCTGGGTCATGTCGGCGGGCGTGACATAGGTCTTGCCCATCATCACATCCTGCATCACGTGGTTGAACAGGCCGTCCTGCACATTGGAGAACTGCTCGGTCACGCTGTACTTGTTGATCGTCGGAACGGCGAAGCGCGCGAACCCGGCCTCATCCATGTGGTGGGTCGTCT
>CAXSHC010000093.1:0-955 GCA_964236745.1 uncultured Acetobacteraceae bacterium | reverse complement strand
CGAAACCCTCGTAGGTGCCGATCTGGTTGGCGATCAACCCCTGCCAAGTTCGCATTCCGGGCATCACGTCGATCTGGCCCGCCAATTGCGGGATGAAGAAGTCGGTGGCGACGGTGGACGAGGTGAGGCGGAAGCGCACCGGCGTATGCACTGGCAGCACGAGTTCGTTGGACACCGCGATATGCCGGTCGGGATAGATGAACAGCCACTGCCAGTCGGTGGTGATGACATCGATGTTCACCGGCGGCTTCTTCGCGTCGTCGCTGCTGGACATCACTCCCGGACCAGCAGGATCGGTGTCGAACGCGCCCTTCACCGAGTAAAAGCCGAGCCCAATGACAACGGCGAGGGGCGCCCCCCAGAAGGTGACCTCGAGCGGCAGGGAATGCGACCAGCCGGGGACGTAGTTGCCTTTTCCGCCTGCGCGACGGTAGCGCCAGATGGCCCACATCACCAGGACGGTAGCGGGTCCGATGACGAGAAGGGTTGCCCAGGTATCGACGATCCAGGATTGGAGGCTAGCGCTTGCAACAGGACCACGGGGATGCAGAAGCCAGAATTGGGCCGGGATGCACCCCCCGCACAGCATTGGGAGAACGGGCGCGGCAAGTCGAACGATGCGCCTCAAGGTATATCGGCCAAGCTGAAAGACCTCGTCATGCGAACCTCGGACTGCAACCCGGCTAGCGCCACCTGTCGCAGGAACCGTATCCACAGCAACTTATGACGAACCGCCTGAGTCGGATAGCAGGTCTCTAAGACTACACGCGAACGTTAAGCGGCTTGAAAACACTCATAAGTTATAATCTGTGGGGTGATCCGACAGTAGCGTTCCATCATGGATCCGCAACAGTGGATTCCTGTAATGGCCTGTTGATCGGGAGAAAATCGTCACCACTGCAGCGATCAGACCCGCCGATCAGCCCAAGCGTTGTCCCCCCAGTGTTTCCACTGG
>CAXSHC010000092.1:7787-9355 GCA_964236745.1 uncultured Acetobacteraceae bacterium | reverse complement strand
CAGTTCATCGTCAAGGGGCTGGTGATCATCGGCGCGGTGGCGCTGGATCGCTTCCGCCAGGGCAGCGGCGTGCGCACCTGACCCGAGACAAGGGCGCCCGGCGGGAACCGTCCCGTCCGCCGGATGCGCTTCGAGCAGAAAACGGGACGGTTCAGGGGAAGAACATGTTCAAGACGACCGGCCACGGCAGCACGTGGTTTCTTCTGCGCAACGCGCTCCTGGCGGGTGCCGCCCTGCTGGCGGCGCCGGTGCTGGCGCAGGCCAAGCCGCTGCAGGCGGTGGGCGTGACCATGGGATCGCTCGGCAACCCGTACTTCGTGGCGCTGACCAAGGGCATCACCGATGCGGCCAACGCGGGCGGCGGGCAGGTCAAGGTGATCGCGGTGTCGGCCGACTACGACCTCAACAAGCAGTTCACCCAGATCGACAACTTCATCGCCGCCGGCGTGAACATGATCGTGCTGAACGCGGTGGATCCGAACGCCATCCTGCCGGCGATCAAACGGGCGCAGGCGGCGGGCATCGTGGTGGTGGCGGCCGACGTGTCGGCGGCCGGCGCGGACGCCACGGTGGAAACCGACAACACCGCGGCCGGCAACATGTCCTGCGCCTATTTGGCGCAGAAGCTTGGCGGCAAGGGCAACGTGGTGATCGAGAACGGGCCGCAGGTGTCTGCGGTGACCGACCGGGTGAAGGGCTGCAAGGCGGCGCTGGCGAACTCGCCCGGCATCAAGATCCTGTCGTCGGACCAGGACGGCAAGGGCTCGCGCGATGGCGCGCTGGCGGTGATGCAGGGCTACCTGATCCGCTATCCCGACCTGAACGGCCTGTTCGCCATCAACGATCCGCAGGCGATCGGCTCGCAGCTGGCGGCGCAGCAGCAGCACCGGAACAACATCGTCATCACCTCGGTCGACGGCGCGCCGGACATCGTGTCGGCGTTGAAGTCGAACGGCCTGATCGTGGCGTCGGCATCGCAGGACCCGTACGGGATGGGGCAGCTGGCGGTGAAAGTCGGCAAGCAGATCATGGATGGGCACCCGCCGGCCGACAAGGTGACGCTGATGCAGGCCAAGCTGGTGACCAAGGACAACGTCAACAGCTATGTCGGGTGGACCAACCACTAGGTCGCATTTCCAGGCCGGCCCGTTTCGCAGCGGGCCGGCATCGGACCCCGCTGGCCTTCATGCGGCTTGACGCGACGGCTTCCAGAGATGCTGGAGGCGTCCGCTGCGGGGCATGGCGCTGTTGTCCGGTCCCGGCCATGCGCCTAAGCCAGTACCCGATCGTGTCGGTGACGCCGCCGCCTACCTGGATGCCAGTGTTTACCCGTGGGTCACCAGCATGGCGTTCGGTCCACTTGGGCTCAGCAGCAGGCTCATGATGGGCGAGGCAACTTGAATGGCGGGGCGCGCACGATCGGTGCCGAGCAGCATCAGCGTAACTGAGTAGCCCACAAGCAGGCCGGCGTCGCCGTCGATCACGACGCACGGGCCCCGCAGGTCGGCTGCACCCAGTTCGTGAGCGCTGAAGAACGGCGTCATGCAGAAGCTGCGGGCATTGGGAAC
>CAXSHC010000092.1:0-7777 GCA_964236745.1 uncultured Acetobacteraceae bacterium | reverse complement strand
TGGTCTTGCCGAGCTTCTCGAGGCGGATCCCCAGCTTGCCTGTCTCGGGCAGCTTCGGGCCGATCCCCGCACCCACCCCGGCGCTGCCAAAATGGAAATTCCGTTGCTTCGCGATGGGTCAAGAAAGTCGATCGAGCCGCCAGCGGCAGCGAAGATGTCGACGTTCAAGCAGCCCGTGCCGGAGGTCACGAATGTCCAGCTGCCTGGCCTCAAGAACATCAGTGTTGATCCCGTTGTGGGTCGGGTAGATGGGAACACTCAGCGTTTCTTCGGGTAAGTTCAATCAGCAGGCCGAGCGATGCGAGCCCGAACGTCAGCAGCACCGCTCCGCACGTTGCCAGCATCAGGCTGGTGCCCCACAAGCTGCCGAAGCTGCGCACCCTCGCCGTGTCGGACGGGTCGACGGCATCGTAAAGCATCTGGACACGAGGTTCAGCGCTCCGCTCCGACGCAGACACCACGCGCCATCACGACACGGATAAATGGGCCAGCCCTGCGGCCGGCCCGTCGCCTCACCGCGGGCTGGTCCGGGTCAGTGTGGGAGGACGAGGCGGTAGATCGCGCCGGGTCCCTTGAGAAGGGCATAAAGCTCGCCGTTGCGGTCCTCGCCCATGCGGAAGTCGGACCGGGTGCCCTCGCCGATCGGCGACTGGTTCAGGGAGGTGTAGGTGACGCCGCGATACTGCAGCGGGATCGAGAACACTTCCATCGCCGTCGACAAGGGCGCGTTGGCGTTGATCGCGAACAGCTTGCCCTGGACGAACTCGGTGAACACGTAGATGCCGCGATACTGCGGTGCCAGCGAGCCCTGGTAGACGAAGCCGCTGCCGATGCCGCTGGCGACCGTTCCGCCGTCCCGCGCGTCGTCGCTGTGATCGTATTCCGCGATCGGATAGCTGAAGCCGTGGGCGGCATCACCCGCGGGGATGGGATAGTCGGAATAATCGTTCTTGCCGCCCGGGCTGCCGGCACCCGTGCCGGTGGCGAAGGTGCCTTCGCGCATCTGCCAGCCGTAATTGGCGCCCTTAGCGCCGAGATCGACCTCCTCGACCTGGTTCTGGCCGATGTCGTCGATGAACATGCGGCTCTGGCCGCCGTGTTCCCAGCTGAACTGCTGCGGGTTGCGCAGGCCGTAGGCCCACACTAGCGGTGCCGCCGACGCCATGGTGCGGAACGGGTTGTCGGCCGGGACGCCCCACTTGGCGCCGTTCGTGCCCGTGAGCGGGTTGATGCGCAGGATCTTGCCCAGCGGCGAGGTGATGGTCTGGCCGTTGTTGCGCGGATCGTTGCCGTCGCCGCCGTCGCCGAAGCCGATGTACAGGTTGCCGTAATCGGCGGAGCCGAGAAGGGCGTTGGGGTTGAAGCGGATGACTCCGCCGTTGTGGTTCGACGCGAACTTGCCGACGCGGAGGACCTCCCGCGACGTGCCGGCGAAGCTGGTCGCGAACGGGTTGCTCGCGGTCCACTCGCGTATCACCTGGTGATGATCGGCGTCGTCATTGGCCAGGAAGTCCGGAATCCCGCTGGAACGGTCGGCGCTGTAGGCGGTATAGAACTTGCCGTAGCCGGGTCTGGACGGATCGCCGGCGAAGTTGGGGTGGAACGCCACGCCGACCAGCCCTTCTTCGCCCGAGGGCGAGATGATGGAAAGTCCCTGGGTGCGCAGGTCCAGATACGGCGTCACACGGGAGCCGTCCGCGCTGACGCGGTAGATGATGCCGACGGCGTCGGTCACGAACAGGTCGGTGGTGTTGTCTGGAGCCTGTGTCAAGAATTGGACGCGTGCCGAACTTCCGTCAGCATGTTTCGGAAGTGTTGCAAAATCCTGAAGCTGGATCAGCGCGCCCGATGACGCAGGCTTGGGAAGCAACGGTTCCGGAAGCGGTGTGGGCGCAGCGAATGCGGAATGGCCGAGGAGCAGAGCAACGAAAGTTGCTGCTGCCGTCGAGGCATATCGGATTGATTTCATCGTTTCTTTCCTTGAACGACTTTCGAGCATATCTAAACGAATAGCTCCTGACAAACGCTATGTTGTTGCGTTACAACGCGCATGAGATCCCGTCCGGCGTGAACGCGTGTGTCACCACGGTTGATGATCTTAATGATGTTGTCCCTTTCGCATGGAAGACGCGTCGTTCTCACACGGTGCGGAAACGCTGCTTGCTGATGCGCAAGTGGGTCAAGAGGAAGGCCAGGGCCCTGCCCTGGACTCGCTCAAGCCAGAAACCTTGAGAATCCAGTTGTTGGATTCCAAAGGCCAGCCTTTGGCGGGGTCCAGGGGCGGCGCCCCTGGCCTTGCTTGAGCCCTGCCTCCCAAGCTGCGATGCTCTAGCTCACAGGGGATGGGGTTCCCCTTCAACCGCCCGTCGTGGGCTGATGACTCCTGGCTGATCCGGGCCCGCAGGCCCGAGCGAGAGAGTGTACCCATGTGTCCTTTACCCCCGGTCGCGGCCACGCGATGAGTTTCCTGACCTATGCGCTGGTCGCGCTGGGCGGCGCGCTCGGCAGCGTCGGCCGTGCCTGGCTGGGCACGGTCCTGGCCGTGCTGACCGGCCCCGCGTTTCCGTGGGGCACCATCGCCATCAACGTGCTCGGCTCGTTCGTGATCGGGTTCTTCGGCACCCTGACCGCGACCGACGGGCGTTTCGCCTTGCCGTTCGACGCGCGGGCCTTCGTGATGGTGGGCGTGTGCGGCGGCTTCACCACCTTCTCCTCGTTCAGCCTGCAGACGCTGGAGCTGCTGCGCGACAACCGCGCCGGTCAGGCGCTGGGCAATGTCCTGCTGTCGGTGGCGCTGTGCGTGGGAAGCGTGGCGGCGGGGTATTCGCTGGCGCTTGTGGTCCGCACCTCGCGCCTGGCGGTTGCCGCCGAGGTGCCGGGTGTTGCGGGCGGCACGCTTGTGGCGCTGCACCGTCCGGAAGCGGTGGAGGGGATGCTCGCGGCGGCCAGGCAGGTGATGCAGCGCGAGGATGGCCGGATCACCGTGCTGATGATCGACGGGCCGGCGGTGGCCGAGTTCCAGCCGACCGAGGAGGTGCTGACCACGGAGCGCCGGCAGCAGATGGCCAGCTGGCGAACCGGTTGGGCCGGCGGCATGCGCTCCGCGCTTGACCGCTGGGTGGCGGGAGAAAAGAAGGCCGGGCGTCCGGCGCGCTGGATGGAGATACGCGGCGACGGCGCGATGGCGGTGCTCGAGCACGGCCGGGGCGCGCACCTGCTGCTGCTGGAACAAAAGCCGGGCGACGCCACCGCGCGCGCGCGCATCCACGCCGCGCTGGTCTGGGCGCGTCGTCCGGTGCTGCTGGTGCCGTCGGGACATGTCGGCCGCTTCGGACGGGTGGTGGCGGTGGCGTGGCAGCCCGACGGGGAAGCGGAAGGGGCGGTGCGCACCGCGCTGCCGCTGTTGTCCCAGGCGGAGCGGGTGGTGGTGGTGCAGGTCGGCACGCCGGAGCGGGACCTGCCGGCGCTGTTCGACGGGCTTCCCGTCCGGCGGGCCACTGCGGCGGCGTCGGGCGGGGAACTGGGCGTGCAGCTCCTGGCGCTGGCGCACGAGGCGGATGCGGACATGCTGGTGATGGGCAGCAGCAACGGCGGCAGGCTGCGCGAGCGCCTGTTCGATGGGACCACTGAAAGCCTGCTCCGCGTCGCCGACCTGCCCATCCTGATGCAGCACGCGTCCTGATGCGGTAGCGTTTCTGGCGCAGCAACGGGACCGGCGCAGCGGGCTGGCGCGATGCACGGGTGGCTTTGTAACCTTCTTCCGTTTGCTGCGGACCGCGACGTCGGTAGATAGCGTTGTTCCTGGCTTCAAAACCTCGTTCACCACCGGCGCCGAGCCGTTCGTGGACGGCGGCAGGGCCGGCGTATGACGCCCGCACGCATTCGCGTCCCTTGCGCGGGCAGGCAGCGCCGGCTAGCTTCCGCGCTGCATCAGGAGTTGGGTTGACCCCCAACGCCAACCTGCCTTCCCGGGCAAGGTGGCGTCCCTTAACCAGGGAGATGCGGCCGTTCCGGCAAACCACGGGATCACGCCGCTTTCTCCCTGCGACGGATCGGTCGAACCCGTTCCATCCCGTATGCGGAGCCGACCGTGTTCGACGTGTTTGCCTTTCCCGTTCCGCCTTCCTGCCCGGTCGAGGCGCGCCTGCGCATGCCGCTCGGCATCGGCGCGCGGGACGAGGCCGAGTTCGTCTGCCTCGGCTGGACGGAGCATCTTTGCCGGTCGCGCTGCTGCGGTTGGCACTTGGTGCTGCATCGCGACCGAGACGGAGGATGCTGGACCCACCTCTATCGGGTGGTTGCCGAGGCGGGTGGAGGAACGGCGGTGCTGCTCGACCGCGCCTTGCCGGGCGACGAGCGACGGCGGTTCCGCGACGAGGCTCGCTCGAAGGGGGCCCACCCAAAGGGGGTCGGCACGGTCTCGACGCCGCTGCCCCTTCCGATCCGCGCCCAGGGCTGCGAGGCTAGGGCTTCTCGGCACTGTCCCGGAAGGACGCTCCCCTGATGAACGCCGCCCCCGCGCCCGGCCCCGCGCCCACCCCTGGCTCTGCGCCCGCCCACGCGCCTGCCATCGTCACCGTCACGCTCAACCCGGCGATCGACCACACCATACGGCTGGACGAGCTGGTGCCGGGCACGGTGCACCGGGCGCGCTCCTCGGTGCGGCAGGCGGGCGGCAAGGGGATCAACGTCGCCGGCTGCCTGTCCGACTGGCGGCAAAGGCACGAGTCGCCGATCATCGCCACCGGCTTCCTGGGCGGCAGCAACGCGGCGACGTTCGAGGACTTCCTGGCCTCCAAGGGTATCACCGACCGCTTCGTGCGGGTGCCCGGCCACACCCGCAACAACATCAAGCTGCTGGATGAGGCGGCCGGCGACACCACCGACATCAACCTGCCCGGCCTGATGCCGCTGCCGGTGCATCTGGCACAGCTGCAGACCGTGCTGGCGACCGAGGCAGGGCCTGGCGCCATCGTGGTGCTGTCGGGCAGCCTGCCGCCCGGCATGCCGTCCAACGCCTACAGCGCGATCATCGCCTCGCTCAACAGGCAGGGTGCGCGGGTGATTCTGGACACCGGCGGCAAGCCGCTGCGCGCGGTGCTGGAGGGCGACGCGGACGCGCTGCCGTGGGCGATCAAGCCGAACCAGGACGAGCTGGAGGAAAGCTCCGGGCAAAGCTTCTCCGACATCAAGCAGATGGCGGAAGCGGCGCACGCGCTGTGCAACCGGGGCATCGGGCTGGTGGTGATCTCGCGCGGCGCGGAGGGCGCCCTGTTCGTCAGCGAGCGGCATGCCCTGCTGGGCCGGCCGCCGATCCTGCAGGTGTCGGTCACGGTGGGGGCCGGCGACGCGCTGGTGGCGGGGCTGGTGGCCGCCCTGGTGGAGAAGTCGGAGCCGGAACGGGTGGCACGCATGGCGCTGTCCTTCGCCGCCGCCAAGCTGGAACAGGAAGGGCCGACCCTGCCGGACCGGGAAGCAGTGCTGGCGCAGCTCGATGCCATGGCGATCGACCGGCTTGACGCGTCGTTCGCGGCCTGACGCGCGGCATGGGGCGCGCCTGGGCTGCCCAGTCCGAGGCCGCTCAGTCTGGAGAAGGAACGGCCAGCTCGATCCGCTCCAGGGCCTCCCACGGGCCGCCGAGGTAGCGCCACAGCCGCAGGGCGGCGCCTTCGGTGTCGAACGGCACAAAGCCGGCGGCGAGCCTTTGCAACGTGGAACGCGCTTCCTCCGGCGGCACCTTGTTCTGCACCGTCACGTGCGCCCGGTAGCCCTGCCTGTCCTGGGGCGACAGCCAGGGCGCCCAGTCGCGGGCGAGGCCGCCGCGCAGCGCGGACAAGGCAGGACTGTTCAGCCGGAAGCCGACGCCGCGCCCGAGCGGAAACGGCGCCTCCACCCGCACCGGCGGACGGGTGTGGTCCATCGCGCGCAGCCGTCGCAGAATCGCAGGCGCTTCCACGCCGGGCAGGGCGTGGAACATCGACACGTGCGCCGGCACCACGTTGCGCTCCGGCGGGAAGTGCCGGTCGCGCAGGGACTGGAACAGGTCCTGCGCCGGCTGCGCCAGCTCCAGGGTGAGGATCAGCGGCGCGCGCAGGTCGGGCGCCGGGCCGTGTTCGTGTTGCGTGGTCATGGGCCCCATGGTAGACGCCCGGCAACGGCCAAGCGGGCCAAAATCCGCGAAAATCGAAGGAACGCGCAAGAGTGACCCCGGCCGGCACGACAGCTCCGACCGTCAACCCGGTTGGCAGTCCGATCGGCAAGCCGATTGGCAACCCGACCGGCGGCCTCGCGGGTCGCTACGCAACCGCCCTGTATGAACTGGCCGACGAGCGCCGTGCGCTGGACGAGGCGGTGGACCAGGCCGACGCGCTCGGTCGGCTGATCGACGAAAGCATCCCCTTGCGCGCCCTGTTGCGCGACCCGGTGCTGGACGTGGCGCAGGGACGCGACGCGGTGCTGGCGGTCATGGAACAGCAGGGCTTCGGCACGCTGCTGCGGCATTTCGTCGGCGTGGTCGCCAACAACCGCCGCTTGTCCGACCTGCGTCCGATCCTGGCCGGCTTCGCTGCCCTGGTGGCGCAGCGCCGCGGCATCGTGGTGGCCGAGGTGGCCAGTGCCCATCCACTCACCGGCTTGCAGCGCACCCAGTTGCTGGCCCGGCTCACCGAGGCCGGCTACGGCCGTGTCGACATCCAGGAGCGGGTCGACCGCACCCTGCTCGGCGGCCTGGTGGTGCGCGTCGGCGCCCGCCTCTACGACGCCAGCCTGCGGTCGCGCCTGGCCCGCCTGCACTACGCCATGAAGGAAGCCTGAGTGATGGAGATCCGTCCCGCCGAGATTTCGGACATCCTGAAGCGGCAGATCGCCAACTTCGACAGCGAATCCGACATCGCCGAGACCGGCACCGTGTTGTCGGTCGGCGACGGCATCGCGCGCGTGTTCGGGCTGCAGAACGTCATGTCCGGCGAAATGGTCGAGTTTCCGGGCGCCGGCGTGCGCGGCATGGCGCTGAACCTGGAAGCGGACAACGTCGGCATCGTCATCTTCGGCGACGACCGCGCGATCCGCGAAGGCGACACCGTGTCCCGCACCGGCACGGTGGTGGACGTGCCGGTGGGCCGCGGCCTGCTCGGCCGCGTGGTGGACGGGCTGGGCAACCCGATCGACGGCAAGGGGCCGCTGGAGAACGTCGAGCGCCGGCGTGCCGAGGTGAAGGCGCCCGGCATCATGCCGCGCCAGTCGGTGTCCGAGCCGATGCAGACCGGCATCAAGTCGATCGACGCCCTGGTGCCGATCGGCCGCGGCCAGCGCGAGCTGATCATCGGCGACCGCCAGACCGGCAAGACCGCGATCCTGCTCGACACATTCATCGCCCAGAAGCCGGTGAACGCGCTCGGCGACGAGAAGAAGTCGCTCTACTGCATCTACGTCGCGATCGGCCAGAAGCGTTCCACGGTGGCGCAGATCGTGCGCACGCTGGAAGAGAACGGGGCGATGGAGTACTCCATCGTCGTCGCCGCCACCGCGTCCGAGCCGGCGCCGATGCAGTACCTGGCGCCCTACACCGGTGCGGCGATGGGCGAGTTCTTCCGCGACAACGGCATGCACGCGCTGATCGCCTATGACGACCTGAGCAAGCAGGCGGTGGCGTACCGGCAGATGTCGCTGCTGCTGCGCCGTCCGCCGGCGCGCGAGGCCTATCCGGGCGACGTGTTCTACCTGCATTCCCGCCTCTTGGAGCGCGCCGCCAAGCTCAACGACAAGGAAGGCAACGGCT
>CAXSHC010000091.1:0-9408 GCA_964236745.1 uncultured Acetobacteraceae bacterium | reverse complement strand
CCTGGAGCTGGGCCGCCGTCGCCGATGGGTCGGGGGTGTCGCTGCCGACCGATCGCGGGCCGGCCTGGGTGGCGCTCACCGCGCCGCGCCGGGCGCCGGTGACGCTGCTGGAGGGTTTTCCGCCACTGGGCGGGGCCGGGCTGATGCGCTCCCACGCGGCCGTGCCGGTCAGGAACGGTGATGCGATCGCGCTCGCGGTGCTCGACCGCGCGGCGCCGGAGCGGGGCTGGTCGCTGGTATCGGTGCCGGTGCCGGTGCCGGACGCGTCGGCCAGGGTGGCGTTCGCGAGCCCGGTCGGGACCGGCGACCGTCTGTGCTGGTGCGGGCCGGCTGGGCTGCTCACGCTGTCGGACACGGCCACCGGGCCGGTGGCGCAATGGCAGGGCTGGCGGGACGGGATCCGGCCGCTGCCGGGCGTGCGTCCGGTCGCCGAGCCGAACGGCAGCCTACACCAGCTCGCCCGGCTGGATCCGCACACGCTGGTGCTGGAAAACCTGCCAGCACCAGGACAGGCGCTGGAGCGACGGGTGGCGCGCGGCTACACCCCCGGCACCGGACGGTCGGTGTTCCGCGAGAACGCCCGGCTACGCCTGCCTTGGGACGAGCGCGCGTCGTGGGACTACGCCATCCCGGACGGCACCTTCCTGCTGCCGCTGCTGGAGCTGCAGGTTGGGCGGACCGTGCTGGCGATGTGTACCGGGCGCGACCGGCTCGGGCGGTTCCTGGGCGATCCCGCCGCCGGCGTGGAGGGGGAGGACGGCGGCGAGCCGGATCACCTGTGCACCCTGTTCTACAGCCGCGGGCCGCGCATGCTGGAGCCGCTGGACTGCCTGCTGCGGGCGCACGCCGCGTCAAACCTTTCCGTTTTCCTTCATGCCGGCTTCCTCTACGCGCACGGCGCGCTGGACAACCGTTGCCACCGCTGGCGGCTGCGCGATGCGCGCTAGGATCGCGGCTGCGCTGTGGTGCTCCCTGCTGTCGGCAGGGCCGGCGCTGGCGCAGGTGAACTCGGTCTACCTGGTACAGGATTCCGGCTGGATGGAGCCGTTCTACACCGACCCGGCGGCGCCGTTCCGGCCGCTCCTGAACGCGCTGGTGGCTGCCTCACACGCAGACGGCGAGGTGGTGATCGCCGGCTTCGACCAGGACGGGCAGGTTCCGGGCCGGCGCTCCCCGGATGTGCTGTATCGCGGCCGGTTCGATCCGGCGCGAGTGGCGGCGGCGGTGGCGTCGCTGCACCTGCCGCACCAGCCGAACGGGCACCTTGCCGACGCCGACTTCGACGGCGCGCTGGTGCGCGGCATCGACACGGTCCTGGACGGGCATCCTGGCATCGTCTGGCTGGTCACCAACAACCGTAATTCGCCCAACAACAGCCAGCGCGTGGACGACAACACACGTGCCTTCGCGCAGGCGCTCGGATCGAGCCCGTTCCTGCCGGTGGTGGTGGCGTATCCGGTGCGGCTGCCTGCCACCGGGCGGCTGTACAGCGCGCAGGGGCTGATCGTGTATGGGATCGCGTATGGCCGGCAGGCGGCGGCAGCGCTGCGCCGGCTTGCCGCGAGCGACGGGCTCCGGCGGCTGTTCAGCGATCCGGCGGTGCAGCTCAAACCGCTCGACCAGGCGCCGCTCGACTTCATCCCGGACGCCACCCTCACTCCCGGCCTGGTCGCCAGCCGCACGCCGGACGGGGCCCTGCGCATCGGCAACGTGCCGGGCGGCAGGGCCTCGACGGTGGAGATCGCCGGCACCCTGCGCTCGGACTACTACCCGCACGTGATCGACCGGGCGCGGCTGTCGCTGCGCTGGGAACGGTTGGACCAGGTTGCCGGCGGTGCGGACACGCCGCTGCTCAAGGCGGCGATCCAGCCTGCCGAGGTGCGCGGCCTCGGCCCTGGCGAGGCGCTGCACGAGGTGCGCATCCGGCTGGACATCCCGCGCATCGACCGCGCGCCCGGGCTGGCCGGCTCCCTGCAGAAGGACGTGGTGCTTCACGGCACGCTGGTGATCGGCCTGGACGACCTTTCCTTGTCGCTGCAGGACGGGTTCGTGGCCAAGATGCAGCAGGTCGCGGCCCTCGACCAGCTGCCGGGGGTGTTCTTCGACAACAAGACGGTGTCGGCCGCGTCGACAACCCTGCCGGTGGTCCTGGTGGTGCATTATTCGGCTTGGCCGCTGGTGCTGGCGCTGTGCAGCCTGTCGCTCGGGCTGCTGCTGCTGGCGATGCTTCTGGTGCTGCTGCGGCGCGAGCGCGAGCATGTGGTGTCGCTGGACGGCCAGGTGCGTCGGGTGCGGCTGCGGCCGTTCGAGCGCCGTCGCATCGTGCTGCCGCCGGACCGGGCCTTCGTGCTGCGCGGCCGCCTTGTCGGGAGCCCGAGGATCGTGCAACGCCCTTCAAGCGATCCGCGCTGAGATCGCCGTCCAGGACAGGTCATGCCCGAGCCGTCGCCCCAAGTCCCGCCATCCGACTTCCACATCAGGCCGCCGTCGGACGCTGCTTCGCCGCAGCCGGTGATCCGGTCGCCGGCACCGGCCGCGCCGACGCCCGGAACCATCCAGCCCGGCACGGCGATCAGCGCGTCCAGCCTGCCCGGCGAGGCGGGCCTTTCCTCCACCGGGACGGTGATTGGCGTGGCGATCCTGCTGGTCCTGGCGGTGGCGATCTTCTTCGTGCGCGGCGCGGTGCGCAGCCACCTGATCGCGAGCCGCGCCTCGCCCTCGGCCGCGGGCAGCGCCGGGTGGGCGCTGTTCGCGTTTCTGCTGTCCTTGTCGGTGCTGATCGTGTTCGGCCTGCTGGGCAACCTGTGGACGGCGTTGGCCTTCGTGCTGCCGCTGCTGCTGCTGGTGGTCGTGACGCTGGTGCTGTTCGTGCTGCTCTACCGCGCCGCCGCACGTGGCCGCGCGCCGCGCCGTCGCTGAGGAACGCCGTTCATGTCCAGCACCCAGGCCGCCGCTTCCGACGCCGAGCGGTCCAACGGCGACCGTCCCGCGGCACGCCGGGTGCAGCCGACCCTGTTCGTGGGGCTTGGCGGCACCGGCATGCAGATCTTGCTTCGCCTGCGCCGCCGCATCCTGGCCGGCGACTGGAACGGCAGGCGCATCGACGACCTCCAGCGCTTCCCGATCGCGTCGTTCGTGTATTTCGACACCGACCTGCGCACCGCGATCGAGAGCGACCGGCAGCAGGACGCCGACCCGCTGGCGCGCCTGGTGGCGTTTCGCGAGAACGAGCGGCTGCAGCACGCGGTCGACGTCAAGCGCTACATGAAGGACATCGACCGCTACCCGCTGATCGCCGATTGGCTGCCGGTGGCGGACTTCTCGCTGATCAACACCGAGAAGGGTGCGGGACAGGTGCGGGCGATCTCGCGGCTGTTGTTCTTCGACCAGTTCCGCAAGCTCACCGACCTGCTGCGCGAGCGTGCCGACGGGCTGTTGCGCTCGGTGGGGCGGCAGGACGACCTGTCCCGCCTCAACCTGGAGATCGAGAACCGGCTTCGCGTGGTGGTGTGCTGCTCGGCCGCCGGCGGCACCGGCTCGGGCTCGTTCATCGACCTGGGGCTGGCGCTGCGCTCGCTGATCCACCCGGCGCCAACGGTGGAGCTGGTGCTGCTCCTGCCGGGCGGGTTCCATGAGCATCAGCGCCAGCGCGTGAACGCCAACGGCTACGCGGCGCTGATGGAGCTCGAGCACGCGATGCGGCCGAACCCGTCCCCGCCCTTCGTGGAAGCGTGGGCCGAGCACCAGGGGCCGGCGTCCAACATCGCGCCGTATGACGACGTGTACCTGCTCGACACCCGCAACGTGCTCGACGACGGGCTCGACTCCGTCGAGCACCTGTACGACATGGCGGCCGACATCCTGTTCGAGGATTTCGGCGCCAGCGAGTTCGCCGCCGCCAAGCGCTCGATCGCGGTGAACCAGGCGCAGCACAAGATCGACAACTACGAGCCGCCGCTGCCGGCGCATCTCGGGCGGCAGTCGCTGCGCTACAGCCAGCTGTTCTCCACCTTCGGCCAGGCCACCATCGACACCAAGAGCCGTGTGGCGGTGGATGCAGCCGCCGCGGTCGCGTCCAAGGCGATGCTCAAGGCATATTTCAACGTGGCGCTGGAGGATTCCGGTCGCCTGCCGACGCCGGCCGAGCGCGACGACTTCCTGCAGCAGCAGTTCTTCCTGCAGCCGAGCGCGTTCCACCACGTGCTGCCGGGAGCCGCGGACGCGTCCGCCATCAACGAGCCGTTCCTGCTCGACCGCCTGCTGGAAGACGAGACCGGGCAATCGGTTCTGGCCGAGATCGACCGCGACCTGCTGGCCACCTTTCAATCGGAAGGGTTCCAGAACGCCGACCCGCGCAACCTGCCGACCCTGGTGCTGCGCGAGTTCGAGCAGCGGCACGGCGACGTCATGGGTACCATCCAGCACAAGACCGGCTCCGGGCTCGCCGCCGACCGCATCCTGGCGACACGGCAGCGGCTCGCGTCGGAGCGGCGCGGCAGCGGGCCGGCGGGGCTTCGCGCGGTGCTGTACGACTACCTCGACCAGCGCGACCGCGGCGGGCTCGACTACACCATTCGGCTGGTGGAGGATTCCAAGCTGCAGCTGGAGCGCGAGATCGGCCGGCTGGACGAGGTGGAAGCGCGCTATGCCGCGCGCGCCGGCGACACCCAGCACCGCTTCGAGCAGTCGCTGGACAACCTGCGCGAGGCGGTGAACCGACGCTTCCCGTTCGGGCCCGACCGGCGCGCCGCCGAGCGCTACCTGTCCATGCAGCTGCGCCGGGAGGCGGCGGTGGAAGCGCGCGCGTTCCTGCGCGAGATGTCGGAAGCGCTCGGCACGCGACGCGGCCAGGACGCGGACGGCAACACCTTGTGGGACGGGGCGGTCGCGGAGCTGGTGCAGGGACGCGTGCTGGTGCGTCACACGCTGGCCGAGTTCGATGCCGAGATCGAGCTGCTTCGCGACGCGGTGGGCCGGCGCGACGCCGGCACCTTCGTGGTGCTTCCCGACGCCGACGCCGACGCGCGCGCCATGCTGGACAGCGACCCGGCCGAGATCGAGCGCTGGGCGGCGGAGATGTTCCGCGACGAGGGCGGCTCGCGCACCTTGTTCCCGATCCTGCGCGACGACGTCGGGCGCGCGCTGCTGTTGAACCGGTTGCGCGGCTTTGCGCGCGTGCAACTCGCCCCGCGCGCCGACGCGCTGCGCTCGGCGCAGTCGATCCTGCTCGACATGAGTGCCCGCGACCGCATCGCCCTGTTCGGGCGGGCCATGGTGCGCGCCATGCCGTGGCTGGACGCGTCGTTCGACCACCTCGGCGACGGCTTCAGCATGGGCCCGCGCTACACCCTGCTCATCGCCGTGGACGACAAGGAAGCGTTCGAGCGCAACTTCCGCGGCGAGATCGAGCAGGTGGTGCCGACGGGACGGCTCGGGATCGGGCCGCCGCAATACCTGAACTCCGGGCTTCGCGACCGCATCCTGATCTATTGCGAGCTGAGCGGCATCCCGCTCGACAGCATCGACCCGCTTCGCTCCGAATGGCGCATCTCGTACCAGCTGGAACAAAAGCGGCCGCTGCCGCTGCACACCCACAGGCAGAGCGAGCGCTTTCCCGATCCGGTGGTGCCGAGCACGCGCGAGATCGAGGAGATGCGCCGCAACATGGGGTTGTTCATGCGCGGGGTCGCGTATGGCATCCTGGTGCGTGGCACGCGGCCCGGGCAGCCGTACCAGATCGACCTCGGCGGCGGCGACTGGGGCGATGCCGGCACCGAGCGCATCATCCGCAGCGCCGGCTTTTCGCGCCACCGCGACAAGGTGCAGACGCGGATCGAGGCGTTCGAGCGCTCCTTGAGCGCGGTGCAGCTGCTTGCCGCCGCCGTCCTGGTCAGCTGGACCGGCGAGCGGGTGTATGCCGCGCGGCTGCAGCGGATCGGGCCGACGCAGACCGACCGCATCCCGGGGCTGGTGCAGATCCTGGCGGCCGAGCTGTCGCGGGGAATGCGCGAGCGTGCGTCGGCGATGCAGAATGCGCCGGCGGACGCGGACGCGCTGTCCGAGCGGCTGCGTCGCTCCATCCCGGACTGGACCGAGGCGCTGCCGGGCAGCGCCGCCGATGCCGATCCGCACGACGCCAACGCCGATCCGAACGATGCTCCGGAAGCGCGGGCGCAGGACAAGCGGCGGATCGTTCCGGCACGCTTCACCACCGAAGCACTGCAACGGGTGGCAGGCAAGGCCCCCGCCGCCACGCCGCCTGGGCCGGATGCCGTTGTCGATGCGCCGTCCTGGCACCTGTCGATCGCCAAGCGGCTGTCTGGCCCGTTCGGGCTGACCCAGCTGCGCAACCTCGCCGCCGGGGGCACACTGCGGGAAGGCACCAATGTTCGCCCGCTCGGCGGCACCGGCTGGCAGCGGGTGCGCGACGTGCCGGTGCTGCTGGCGCTGCTTCGCGAGGCGCTGCCGGAGGACGAGGACGAGCTGCCGGATGACGAGTAGGACCCGGCAGCGGCGCTGCAGCCTCCTGCTCCTGCTGCTGGTGTCGCCGTTCTGGCCCGCTTTGGCCCAGGACGTGCCGCCGGAGCAGGCGGAAGCGGTGGTGGCACCCCAGCTGCAGGACGTGCTGGAGAACGCGCCGCCGGACCGGCCGGTGCCGTGGCGGGACGAGGCGAGCGGCCTGTCCGGCGTCATCGTGGCCGCGGCGGCGACATTTTCCGGCAGGCCCTGCCGGATGTTGCGATACACCGTGCAGGGCGCGTCGCGGCCGCTCGCGATCCAGGGCGAGCGCTGCCGCGAGCCGGACGGACGATGGGTGGCGGGCCGGGTGCCCGACCGCGTTGCCGACGTGGCGGCGGCAAGCCCGGCGATACGCGATCTCCAGGCGGCGCTGCACCGCCTGGACTATTACCGCGGCCCAGTGGACGGCGTCGCTTCCGCGACGCTGAGCCGCGCGCTGCTGCGCTTCGAGCACGACGAGCAGGTGGCGCCGGAGGCGGAGCCCGGCCCAGACCTCCTGGCGCTCGCCTACCGGGCGATCGGGCGCATCCCGGGCGAGGGCTCCTGCGAACCGGAGGACCCGGTGCCGGACGGGATGTCCGCGGCGTGCGGCAACACCCGCTAGATGCCGGACGCGACCCCGTGCCGGCATTGCGGCGAGATCCTGCAGGCGCCGGTGCCCTTCTGCCCGTTCTGCGGCACGGCGCAGGTTCCGGCCGCGCCGGCGCCTGTGCCACCGCCGCCGGTCCGGGTGGCGCCGAACCAGGCCGGGGCGCGCACGGCGTCGGTGCCGGAGGCGGTGCGCCGGCCGGTCGGGCGGCCCCTGCCGCCGGGTCCTGCGTCGCCGGGTCCTGCGTCGCCAAGTTTGTTGTCGCTGTTCCGGGCGTTCTGGACGCGCGTCGTTTCCTTCCGTGGAACACGACGGCTGCCGCGCCGGCCGCGTATGCCGCCGAGCCCTGCCGTTCGCGCCGGCGCAACGCGCAAGCTGCTGCTCGCAGCACTCATCCTGGGCTGCGCTGCGGTGCTGTGGCACCACCTCGCCACCGGTCCGCGCGCCGTCCTGCTGGTGCACCTGGCGCGGCCCGTCGACGGCACCGTGCTGGTGGACGGCGCTTCCGCCGGCAGCCCGGACCGGCCGATCGCGGTTGATCCCGGGCGGCACCTGGTCGGCTTCGCGGCACCCGGCTGGAGCACGGTTCCAGTCACGGTGTCGTTGCGCGAGAGAAGCACGCGCACGGTGTCGCTGGCGCCGTCGCCGCATCGCGCCGTTCTTGGCCTCGCTAGCCTCCCGCCAGGCAGCGTGCTGAGCCTGAACGGGCGCCGGATCGGGCACGCGCCGCGCAGCCTGTCCCTGCCGCCAGGGTCCTACCGTTTGGAAGCGGCGCTGTCCGGCTTCATCCCGGAGGAGCAGCGGGTGACGCTGGGGCCGGGCGAGCAGCGCGATCTGGTCTTCGCCCTGCAGCCCCTGCCCATCCGGACCCAGCACCTGGTCGCGCCGGCGGGCTCCTGGAGCGAGACGGTGACCCTGCCGCAGCATTCGCGTTTCACCCTGCTGTTCCATGGCCGGATCCGGGTGCGCGACGGCGGCCGGGTGCTGCTGCTGGAGGGCGGCGCGCCGGCCGGACTGGATGCGCTCGACGGCGACTCGCTGTCGTTCACCGCGGTGGACGACGAGCCGGTGCCGGTTGTGGTTGTTTCCCACGGCGCCGGCGCGCCTGGCTGATCGGGGGCCATCCATGCATGCCGTGCTGTTTGTCCTGCTGCCGATCTTCGGCCTGATCCTGGCCGGGTATGCCTGCGGGCGGCGGGGCTGGCTCGGGCCGGGCGCCACGGACAGCCTCAACCGCTTCGTGGTGCGCCTGGCGCTGCCGGCCGAGCTGTTCGACAGCATGGCGCGGGTGACGCGGGCGCAGGTGGACCACCCGTTGTTCGTGGCCGCCTTCGCGGGCGGGATGCTGGCCACCTTCGCCATCGGCTTCGTGCTCGACTACCGCGATCCGGTCGAGCGCGCGCACCGTTTGTCGGCCGCCACCATCGAAGGCCTGAGCGCCGGCTACGCCAACACCGCGTTTATCGGCATCCCGCTGTGCGTGGGAGTGTTCGGTCCGGCCGGGCTGCCGCCGGTGGTGCTGGCGACCCTGCTGACCGTGTGCGCGCTGTTCGCGCTGGCGATCGGGCTGGTGGAGCTCGACAGGGAGGGTGGCCAGGGAATCGGCCGCACCATGCTGAAGGTGTCGGCCGCGTTGTTGCGCAACCCCCTGGTGGCCGCCCCGGTCGCCGGTGCCGTCGTGAACCTGTGCGGCGTCGGCCTGTGGGCGCCGGTGTCGCACTTCACGGGGCTGCTCGGTGACGCGGCGGCCCCGTGCGCCCTGGTCACCATCGGCCTGTTCCTGGCCGAAACGGGTGGCCGCCCGGCACGGCTGCCGGCGGTGGTACGGGTGGTGGCGGCCAAGCTGCTGCTGCAGCCGGCGCTGACGGCGCTGCTGGCCTATCCCGTGTTTCGGCTCGATCCGCTGTGGGCGCAGTCTGCGGTGCTGATCGCGGCACTTCCGGTCGGCACCGGCCCGTTCATGCTGGCGCGCCTCTACAACCGCGAGGCGGACATCGCCAGCCGCGCCACGCTGGTCTCGACGCTGTTGTCGCTCGTCACGGTGTCGCTGCTGCTGGAGTGGATCAGCTGACGCGCGACGGATGCGGCGGGCTTCACAACTTCTGGTGATCGCGCGTGGCGAACGATTGCCCGCCGGAACGAAACCGTCCAATTTCGATACGTTCGGAAAGATTTCGACACAGCGCTTCGGTCAGGACGACCGGGGAAACGGTGCTCCCGATCGGTGCCGTGCGGCCACGTCGAGCTCGAACTCGAGCCCTGGTTCCTGCGCGTTCACATGATCGGAGAGTCCGCTTGCC
>CAXSHC010000090.1:6309-9421 GCA_964236745.1 uncultured Acetobacteraceae bacterium | reverse complement strand
GCCGCCGCGGCGGCCGCAGCCCGTTGCAGCGCTTCGGAGGGCGGTGCCGGCTCGGGCAAGGGTGGAGCCTGGAGCGGATCGGGCTGGGCGGGGGGCATGGGGCTGTCGTATTACCCGCACCGCCCGATGGAAAGGTGGCGATGGCGTATCCCGTGGCGCAGGCTGGACAAGCACAGGCCGGACGAGGCGGCTGGAACCAGGGCCCGGTGCTGGCGATCGAGTCGTCCTGCGACGAGACCGCCTGCGCGATCCTGGACCGGAACGGCACGGTGCTGGCCGAGCGCCTGCTGAGTCAGGCCGAGCACCGGCCCTTCGGCGGCGTGGTGCCGGAGATCGCGGCGCGCGCGCATCTGTCGCACCTGCCAGAACTGGTCGCGCAGGCGTTGCGGGAGGCCGGGCTGCCCGCGGACCGGCTGGGCGCCGTGGCGGCGAGCTGCGGGCCCGGCCTGATCGGCGGGCTGATCGTCGGCAGCGGGCTGGCCAAGGGGATGGCGCTGTCCCTGGGCGTGCCTTTCGTGGCCGTGAACCACCTGGAAGCGCACGCGCTGACAGCACGGCTGCCCGGCCTGGTTCCCGGCGGTGCGCCGTTCCCCTACCTGCTGCTGCTGGTGTCGGGCGGGCATTGCCAGTGCGTGGCGGTGGACGGGCTCGGCCGCTACCGCCGCCTTGGCGGCACGGTCGACGACGCCGCCGGGGAAGCGTTCGACAAGGTGGCGAAGATGCTGGGGCTGCCCTGGCCCGGCGGTCCGGCGCTGGAACAACTGGCGCTCGGCGGCGATCCTGAGGCGCACCGGCTGCCACGGCCGCTGCTGCGTCGTCCCGGCTGCGACTTCTCCTTCAGCGGCCTCAAGACGGCGGTGGCGCAGCGGATCGCCGTTCTTCCCGCACCCCTCGCCGGCCGGGACGCCGCCGACTTGGCGGCCTCGTTCCAGGCGGCGGTGACGGCAGTGCTGGCGGACCGGGTCGGCAACGCGCTGGACATGATGCCGGAAGCCGGGCTGCTGGTGGTGGCGGGCGGCGTCGCGGCCAACGCGTCGGTACGCACGCGGCTGTCCGCCCTGGCGGCCTCGCGCGGCATCGGCTTCGCCGCCCCGCCGCTGCGGCTGTGCACGGACAACGCGGTGATGGTCGGCTGGGCCGCGATCGAGGCGCTGCGCGCGGGCACGCCGGGAAACCTCGCGGCAGCACCGCGGCCGCGCTGGCCGCTGGACGAGCCCAGGCCCGAGCCGGGGCCCGCATGAACTACCGGCACGCGTTCCA
The DNA here is from genome assembly GCA_964236745.1 of uncultured Acetobacteraceae bacterium. GTDB lineage: Bacteria > Pseudomonadota > Alphaproteobacteria > Acetobacterales > Acetobacteraceae > Lichenicola. Next base: position 8,161 of record CAXSHC010000090.1, on the reverse strand, counting down.
CGCCGGCAACTTCGCCGACTGCATGAAGCACGCGCTGCTGGTCTGGCTCGTGCAGGCGCTGCAGCGCAAGGAAGCGCCGGTCGCGGTGCTGGACACCCATGCCGGCATCGGCCGCTACGACCTCCAAGGGGAACAAGCGTCGCGCACCGGCGAATGGCGCGACGGCATCGGCCGGCTGCTCCATGGGCCCGAGGCGCCGGCGTTGTCGTCCTACCTGCGGCTGGTGCGCGACGCGGGCGCGCCGGCGCATTATCCCGGCTCGCCGGCGCTGGTGCAGCGCATGCTCCGGCCGCAGGACCGGCTGCTGTTGTGCGAGATGCATCCCGAGGACCACGCCCTGCTCCGTCGCGGCATGGAGGACGACCCACGGGTCGCCGTGCATCGTCGCGACGGCTACGGCGCGATAGGAGCGCTGCTGCCGCCGGCGGACGGCATCCGGCGCGGCCTGACGCTGCTCGACCCGCCGTTCGAGCAGGAGGACGAGCTCGCACGATTGGAAGCGGCGATCGTCCTGGGGAGGCGGCGCTTCGGCACCGGGACGGTGGCGGCATGGTATCCGATCAAGAACCGGGCGGCGTCGCGCGCCTTCGTGCACCGGCTGGTAGATGGGGGGCTGGCGGACCTCGTGACGGCGGAGCTGCTGCTGCGGCCGCCCGTGGACCCGACGCGGTTGAACGGGTGCGGCCTGCTGGTGGCGTCGCCGCCCTGGGGCTTCGAGGAAGCGGCCGCCGCAATCCTGTCCGCCATCGACAGCGCCCTGGGCGTCGGCGCCGGCAGCAGCGCGGTGCGGCGGCTGACGCCGGAACGGGCCGGCGCGTGAGCGCGCGCATCGCCGTGGTCGGCGCCGGGGCCTGGGGCCTGGCGCTGGCGGTGCAGGCGGCGCGGACCGGGGCGGAGGTGTCGCTTTGGGCGCGCGACCCGGCCACCCTCGGCCCTGATCGCTGCATGCCGCGCCTGCCCGGGATCGCGCTGCCGGACCGGGTGTCGGTGACGGGGACGCTGCCGGGGGCGGCGGACATGGTGCTGCTGGCGGTGCCGATGCAACACCTTCGCAGCGTCGCCGCCAGCCTGGCGGTGCACGCTCCCCTGGTGGCGTGCTGCAAGGGGATGGAGCGCGGCACCGGATGCCTGCCCGGCGAGGTGCTGGCGGCGCTGCACCCGGTTCTTCCGCGCGGGGTGCTGTCGGGGCCCAATTTCGCGGGCGAGGTGGCGCGCGGGCTGCCCGCGGCGGCGGTGCTGGCGAGCGCGGACCTCCCGCTGGCGCAGGAGCTGGCCACGATGCTGTCGGGCGACGCGTTCCGGATCTATGCCGGCAACGACCCGACCGGGGTGGAGGTCGGCGGAGCGGCGAAGAACGTGATCGCCATCGCGGCGGGAGCGGCGATCGGCGCCGGCCATGGCGAGAACGCCCGGGCCGCCCTGGTGACGCGCGGCATCGCCGAGCTGTCGCGGCTGATCGTGGCGCTCGGCGGCCAGGCGGCCACCGCGAGCGGGCTGTCGGGGGTGGGCGACCTGCTGCTGACCTGCACCAGCACCTCGTCCCGCAACACCAGCCTGGGGGTGGCGCTCGGGCAGGGCCGGACGCTGGCGGAGGTGCTGGGAGGTCGCACGACGGTGGCGGAGGGGGTCGACACGGCGCCGGCGCTGGCGGCGCGCGCGGCGGCGGCGGGCGTCGCGGTGCCGATCATCGACACGGTAGCGGCGCTGCTGACCGGCGGGATCGGGCTGGCGGGAGCGCGGGCGCGGCTGCTGGAACGCCCGCTCGGGCTGGAATGAGGCATGCTGGAATGAGGCAGGGGGCGGGCTGGTCGCGCGACGCGGCCGCTTTCCCACGGGCGCAGGCTGAACGGGC
>CAXSHC010000090.1:0-6299 GCA_964236745.1 uncultured Acetobacteraceae bacterium | reverse complement strand
GGATGGACGACCCCCTCGACGCGTCGTTCGAGCCCGGCACGATCGTGGCCAAGGGGATGTTCCCCACCCCGCTCATCAGCGCTCGCCTGGCCGGGCACCGGGCGCTCGACGCCGTGCTCGCCGCGACGATCCTGGCGCGCGAGCAGGCGGAACGCGGCCTCACGGTGAGCAACCAGGGCGGCTGGCATTCGGCCGAGTTCGCGTCCTGGTGCGGGCCGGCGGGCCACGCCGTGCTCAACGCGGCGCGTGCGCTGGTCGAGCACATGACGGTGATGCGGCGCGGAAACACGCTGGTTCCGGCCGCGGTGGGTTGGATCGCGACCGCGTGGGCCAACGTCAACCGCCTCGGACACGGCAACCGCGCACACGCCCATCCAGGCGCCTACTGGTCCGGCATCTACTGGGTGGACGACGGCGGCCTGTCCGGCGACCCGGCATGCGGCGGCATGCTCGAGCTGGCGGACCCGCGCGGCATCCTGCCGACCATGGTAGCACCGCAGCTGCGTTGCGCGATCCCGGCCACTCATGGCGACGGCGAAGGGGAGACCGTCGTGCCCGAGGCCGGGACCATGGTGCTGTTCCCGTCCTGGCTGGTGCATTCGGTGGCGCCCTATGCCGGGCCGGGTGCCAGGATCTCCGTCGCCTTCAACTTCTCGGTGGGCCGCGAGATGGGTGCGGCTTGACGGTTGGGAGCGGGACGGGCCTGCTGGCAATGATCATGTCTGACCTGACGCCCCTGCCCACAGCGCTTCTCGACCGCGCGCATACCCTGCTGGCGTCCGGTGGACGCCGGCTGCTCGGCCTGGCGGGGCCGCCCGGCAGCGGCAAGTCGACGATGGCGGCCCAGCTGGTGGCGAGCATCGGCGCTGCTGCGTTGCTGGTGCCGATGGACGGCTACCACCTCGCCCAGGTCGAGCTGGTGCGCCTCGGCCGTGCCGGCCGAAAGGGCGCGCCCGACACCTTCGATGCCGCCGGCTACGTATCGCTGCTGCGGCGGCTGCGGGACCAGGCGCCGGACGAGGTCGTGTATGCGCCGGCATTCCGGCGCGAGATCGAGGAGCCGGTGGCCGGCGCGATCCCGGTGCCGCCGGATGCGCGGCTGATCGTGACGGAAGGGAACTACCTGCTTCTGGACGGCCCCTGGGCGCCGGTGCGCGCGCTGCTGGACCAGAGCTGGTTCGTGGCCACTCCGGAACCGGCCCGGCTGCACTGGCTCCTGGAGCGGCACATGGCGTTCGGGCGCAGCCGGGAGGCGGCGCTGGCGTGGATCGCCGCCACCGACGCGCCCAACGCCCGGCTGATCGAGGAAACGCGCCACCGCGCGGACCTGGTGGTGAGCCCGCTTTGAGCGCCGGAAGCGGCAAACCTTAGGACTTGCTTGACTGCGACGGCGTCTGTTCGAAGGTTCACGGAAGGTTGAGGAGCAAGTTCATGCGGATCATGCCTGTCGCCGCCGCCACGTTGCGGGCCGTGCCGCAGGTTCCCGTTCGCCTGCTGAACCCGCAACCGGTGATCGGCCCTGCGCTCGGCAGCGTCGTGACCGAGTACTTCAGCCGGTCCGGACAGATGATGGAGCAGTTCCCCACCGCCCGAGCGCTCGACACCTACCGGATCTACGGGCTGCAAGGCGGCCCGGACGAGCCGGAGCCCAAGGCTGGCACCGGAACCGATACCGGCACGTCCGGGCCCTGACGGGCACGCGGAACCGACAGGTTTCTTTTCAGGGGCTCGACATGCTCCGACCATTCTTCCGGCCAGGACACCAGCACCATGCCCGCCCGCCCCGCTCCGTCGCCGATCGAGGCGGTGATCTTCGACATGGACGGCCTGCTCCTGGATTCCGAAACCTTGTCGATGGAGGCGCTCCGAACCGCCGGTGCCGTGCTCGGCGTCGACATGCCCGCCTCCTTCTGCCTCGGCATGATCGGCAACTCGGTCGATTTGTGCCAGGCCATGATCCGGGAGCGCTACGGCGACGAATTTCCGCTGGACCGCTACTTCGCGTTGCACGGCGAACACCTGGACGCGCTGGTGGCGTCCGGCCGGCTGGCGCTGAAGGACGGGGTCGCGACCCTGCTCGACGCGCTCGACCGGCGCGGACTGCCTTGCGCGGTGGCCACCTCGTCCGGGCGCCATCGCGCCCTGCACCACCTGCAGCAGGCCGGGATCGCCGGGCGCTTCGGGCGGATCGTCACGCGCGACGACGTATCGCGCGGCAAGCCGCATCCGGAACCCTACCTCACGGCGGCGGCCGGGCTGGGGATGCCGCCGGCGGCTTGCCTGGCGCTGGAGGACTCCCATACCGGCGTGCGCGCGGCCCATGCCGCCGGCATGCGGGTGGTCATGGTGCCGGACCTGCTGCAGCCGACCGCGGAGATGCACCAGAAGGCGCACCGGATCGTGCGCAGCCTGCACGAGGTGATCGGGATCCTGGACGGGGACCGGTAGCCGTCGGGGTGCGGCCGCGACGCCCCTTTGCGGGCGGAAGCGGTCGTTGCACACTTGGCGCCATGGACAACCTCGCATTGAACAAGCCGGCGCTGCAAAGCTCGATGTCGGACTGGTCGAGCAGCCGCGTGGCGGCCGAGGCCGCACGGGGCGGCAACGACGGCGACCTGTCGCGGGACTTCGGCATCCACACCGACGGCGAACGGGATCCCTGGTGGCAGGTGGATCTCGAAGCGACCTGCGCGGTGGAGCGGGTCTGCGTGTTCAACCGGGACTTTTTCCCCGAGCGGCTGCTGCGCTTCAGCGTGCTCGGCTCGCTCGACGGGATCGTCTGGGATATCCTGGCGTCGAAATCCGACGACCGGGTGTTCGGTCCGGACGGGAAGCCGTTCGTGCTCGACCTGCCGGACCGCCCGGTGCTGCGCTTCCTGCGCGTGCGGCTGGACGGGCTCGACTGCCTGCACTTCAAGGAATGCCAGGTGTTCGGCGTGCCGGTCGATCCCAACGAAGCACTGCCAAAGGACGCGTTCGGGTCAAAACCGAAACGGATCGTGTTCTCTGCCCTCTACAACGAGAACGACGAGTTCCTGCACGCCTTCCTGCACTATACCGGCGAGGAGTCCGTGATGCTGGTCAACTTGCCGCCCGGTCGCGCATTGCCGTCGGTCACGGCGAACGAGCGCGTGGTGGTGTTCAACGGCGCTACGCACCGGTTCAAGTTCGGCCATACCCTGCTCATGGGCCACCTGGAGTCCTATGAGCTGGCGCTACAGCGTTTCGAGTGGTTCGATTATTTCTGTCCCGTGGCCTCCAACAGCCTGTTCGTGCGCGCGTTCGATCCGGCAGCGGTGATCCGCCAGTTGCGAGCCGGCCACAAGGTGCCGGTCGATCTCGACATCACCTACGACATCGGCCTCAACATCGACCAACTACCAGGCAACTGGCACTGGCCGAAGATCGCCGGCAACCCATCGTTGATAACGTTCCTCAAGGACCGCTGGAACATCGAGCGGCTGTCGCAGAACCAGATCGAAGGCCTGATGGCGTCCAGTGCCGACTGGGGGCTGCTGCACGCGCGCCTGCCGGACTTCCCAGCAATGGGAAGCCTTGTGGCACAGGAAGGATCCGCGTTCCTTCCGCTGGAGGAGATCCTTCCCAGCACGTTCTTTCTTGGTTTCGGCAGCGGCTGTTACGTGAACATCTGTCACGTGTTCTGGTACCGGTTCAACCATACCGGCTCCGGACGGGTGACCACCGACGAGCTGCTCGCCTCCAGGCACTATCCCGCTCACCTCTGCCTGATGAAGTGGTTCGAACGAGATGCTGCCGCGGTGGAAACCGCCGCCGTCACCCAACCATGGGGTCAGTTGGTACTGGCTGATTATGCCGGAGCCGCTGGCGTCAAAGACAGGCTTGCACGGAGGTTCCTGCTGCAGGACTTGGCGGCCTCGCTGCATGCACGAGAAGCTGTCCAACCGTTCGCCGGGTGCTGGCGTTCCTCACCGAACGAGACGTTCAAGCCTCTCGCGTTTCGCGACGATTCATTGGTGTCGATGCGACAGATCATACGTCTGCCTACGCGCCACGCCGAGCCAGATGATCAAAGCGACGCCTTCCTGTATCTTGAGAATACGCATCATCATCTGAAAGTAGGGGTTCAGGTCGAGCATGCATCCGCAACACGGGTTCGCCTTGACTGCGCTTCTTCCGATCCAGGCACTGACCAGTCTCCAGGATCGGCACTGGAGGGCTATCTGTATCTGCGGGCTTCCTGGCTGGGTGAACCACCTGTTGTCAGGGTTCGCGTGCCAACAGATGTGCCCCATATCGATCGCATGATGCAGCGCATCGTCATGATGTGTGGCGGATCGTATGAACCGATCAGTGCCATGTACGTGGAGCGGAAGAGGGAAACGAACGACTACTACTTCAGCCGAGGCATGTTACCAGCAGATGTCTTTTGGCTCGGCATACCTTTTTTCACCGTGAACGCGTTCAGTGCCGCGATAGAGATGGTTTATGTGGAACCGTGATGAATGGAGCTACCATTCTGCAGCGTCAGAGCACTCAATACAGGCAGGACGTGGAGATAAAAACGTGAAGCAGTGCATCATCATCCCTGTACATCCGCCCAAGGCCAACTGGCTCATGGCCTGCTTGAGCAGCATGTTGAACCATATCGAGATCAGCTCCTGCCCGTTCAAGATCGTGCTGGCGACCTCAAACTATTCTGAATACCGTTATTTTAACAAGATGATCGGTATCCTGCCCTGCTCCGACTTGATCGAGATCATGTGTGTCGAGGACTACATCGTCGATACGCTCGGCTACCACGACTTTGCCCAACGTTACCGAAACAACGAGGGGCGCGTCATCGTCAACGCCAAAAAGTTCATGGCCATGCATTGGGCGGCGCACCAGGGATACGATTGGATCGCCAGCGTCGACAGCGACATATGCGCGATCCGTGATCTATCGGGTTTGTTCGCGACATTGATTCACAATTATGAAACAGAAAAATATTTTGGGCATTCCAACAGTCAGGATCCGCGCCTGACCGAGATCAACGCAAACTGTCGAAAGCTGTTCCCTGAAGCAGACCAGGAAGCGATCGCGCAGTTGACCAAGAACGACGCGACGTATGCTTGGTTCTTCGATATACCGTTCTACAAGAACGCCGATCTGCTGGATTTCTTTGCCGACATGGCTTCCGGCTATGACAGCTTGCAAGGCTGGCTATGTCGTCTCGACTACTTCTCCTTTGAGCATCTTGTGTTCTTGTTCTGGCGATGCATCCGGCGACAAGCAGTGCTGATCGACTGCTTTGATATGGGCCTCTTCAACATCCCGGAATATCTGAACTTCAACGAGTTGATGAGAATCAAGAGCAAGTATGGCTACGTGCCCGCCTGGGCTCAGTTTAGGGAAATGCTGGCGGAACCGGATCTGGTGCACGCACTTCCCGACATCTCGCTCCTGTTCCACTATGATCGCGTATAACCTCCGTCACACCGGAGCATCGCAGGCTTAAACCGTGAACCAGCGACTTAGGCCGTTTCCAAGGTAATTTCCAAGCCATCCAGAGAGCTGCGTCCGATACGGTTGCGGTTCAGGGGATGAAAATCCCGGCGATGGTGGCGCTCATCAGGTTCGACAGGGTGCCGGCGAGCACGGCGCGCAGCCCCATCCGCGCGACCTCGCTGCGGCGCTGAGGCGCCACCACGCCGTAGCTGGCGAGCAAGATGCCGATGGAGGCGAAGTTGGCGAAGCCGCACAGCGCGAAGCACAGGATCGCCAGCACGTGCGGCGACAGGACGTGGTCGCGTATCATCGGCGACAGGTGCACGTAGGCGACGAACTCGTTGAACACCAGCTTCTGGCCGATGATGCCGCCGGCCAGGTTGCATTGCTGCCACGGCACGCCGATGCACCAGGCGACCGGCGCGAAGGCGAGGCCCATGACCGCCTCCATGGACAGGCGGGGATGGCCCAGCCAGCCGCCGACGAGGCCGATCAGCCCGTCCAGGCACGCAATCAGCCCGATGAACGCGATCAGCATGGAGCCCACCGCCACCGCCAGCTGCACGCCGTTGCCGGTTCCCGACGAGATCGCCTCGAACACGTTGGTGGCGCGCCTGCCGTCGAACGACACGTTCAGGCTGGCGACGCGGCTGGGCTCCGTGCTCGGCACCAGCAGCTTGGCGAACAGCAGCCCGCCCGGGATCGCCATCACCGAGGCGGCCAGCAGGTAGGGCATCGGAACGCCGAGCCCGGCGTAGCCGGCCAGGACGGAGCCAGCCACCGAGGCGGTGCCGCTCGACATCATGGCGAACAGCTCCGCCTTGGTCAGC